>JAGRMU010000454.1:981-11673 GCA_020441165.1 Sedimentitalea sp. | reverse complement strand
GGGCTGGCCGACAAGCTGGGCATCTGGGCGCAGTTCACCGACAGCCTGGACTACATGGATCACGTCAAGGCGGCCTATGAACGGTCCTCGGCGGCCGAACACACCCCCTTCGAGGAGTTCTGGGAACAGGGCTATGCCCGGATGGAGGTGCCCGAGGAGGCCCGCCGCTGGACCCGCCATGGCGATTTCTACACCGATCCCGTGGCCAACCCGCTGCACACCGCGTCCGGCAAGATCGAGATGTTCTGCGAGGAAATCGCCGGCTTCGGGCTCGAGGATTGCCCCGGCATGCCGGTCTGGTTCGAAAAGCACGAATACCTGGGCAATGCCAGGGACGGCCAGCTGCATGTGGTCAGCCCGCATCCCTGGTACCGGCTGCACAGCCAGATGGACCAGTCGAGCCGCCTGCGCGATCTCTACAAGGTGCAGGGGCGCGAGCCGGTGCGGATCAACACCGAGGATGCCGCCGCGCGCGGGATCGCGGATGGCGACCTGGTCGAGCTTTTCAACGACCGCGGCACGGTGATCGCCGGCGCGGTGGTCTCGGACGACATCATGCCGGGCGTGGTCTCGCTCTACGAAGGCGCCTGGCCGTCGCTCGACAGCAAGGGACGCTGCAACTCCGGTCTGGTCAACTTCCTGACCTCGACGCAGCGCTCCTCGGGCCTGAGCCAGGCGACCACGGCGAACACGGTGCTCTGCGAGATGCGCAAATGCGAGGATCCCGAAGGCCCGAACCTGGCCTACGAAAAGCCGCAGATCATCGAGGATTACGCCCTGGCCGAGATCGACGAGGATGCGCTGGGTCTCGACCGGCTCTTCGACATCACCGACAAGCTCTTCGCCGAGATGGGGCCGGGCGAGAAGGTCTTCTACGAGCGCTGCACCGTCTGCCACGGCCCGCGCGAGGCTTCGCACTTCACCCAGAACCAGTGGAAGGGCATCACCCCGTCGATGTTCCCGCGCGCCGGGCTCGACGAGAACGAGGCGGAACTGGTCATGGACTTCCTGATGAAGAACGCCTCCGACGCCATGTGAGGCAACCCGATCCGCGGCTGGCCGGTCCCCCCGGCCAGCCGTTTTTTCCGGCGCGTTCTGCGATCTGCCGCCGGATCGCGCCGCCATCCTCGACTGGACCCGCGCGGTCTCCGAGGGGCGAGATGCCGCCTGAGACCTCCGTAGCGCGGTATCGGGCAGAATATCGCCGGATCCGGCATCTCGGCTGGCGACGAACCCGATTTCCGGGGCAGTCTTGTCCTGTCGACGACGATCACATGAAAAGGAGAGAACAAATGACCCAGGACATGCCCGGCGCCGCGGGCGATCTTGCCCGCGACCACCAGGAGATCTGGAACGCCTATTCCGCCCTTGGCACTGCGACCGCGCGGGCCGGTGGCCTGAACGAACGGGAACGCCGGCTCGTCAAGCTGGCGCTCGCGATTGGCGCCGCGTCCGAAGGCGCCGTTCACTCGCACACGCGCCGGGCGCGGGACGAGGGCGTTCCGGTCGCCGACCTGAAGCAGGTCGCCCTGCTGGCGATCGGCCCGCTCGGCTTTCCCCGCGCTGTCGCCGCCGGCACCTGGATTGCGGATGTCGTCGAGGCCGATTGAGACCGGATGGTGGTTGGCGGGGCGGGCCATCAGGGGGTGCGTTCACGTCACTCCTCTCGTCGAATCGTCCGCGACACATCAGCGAGAACGGAATGGGGCGAACCCACCGCCCGGGCCGGGCGGGGGCGCAGGTTAGCGACATGGACGGTCAGTGACCGAGCAGCGTCGCGAATCGCGTCTCGACGAGTTCCAGGAAATGCACCGACGCACGCGAGGGTTCGCGCAGCGCGGGCAGGAGCAGATCGTATCGGAACGGGTGCTCGGGCCGGAGCGGCCGCGCGATGACCCGTCCGGCGGCCGCGAAATTGGCGGCCGTCACCGGCTCGACGATCGACAGGCCCGCCCCGTTTGCCACCAGTTCGCAGATCGAGGCCGAGAGCTGCGCTTCGGCGACGATGCGCGGGCGGGCGTTGCCGACCGCCAGGAACGTGTCGGTTTCGGAGCGCGTCGCGATTTCCGCCCCGAGCGCCACGAAGGGCTGTTCGTGGAAGTCGGCAGGCTCCAGACGGTCCTTGCGGCCAAGCGGGTGCCCGAGCGGGAGAACCGCCTGCATCGGCGCGGTGCAGATCGGCCTGCGCCGGACCGCCGGATGATCGGTGTCGAGCGCTGCGAACCCGAGGTCGAACTGCTGGGAGCTGAGGTGCCGCAGCACCGCCTGCGAACTTCGCGCGCGGAGCGAGACGGTGATCCCCGGCTGCGCCCTGACGAAGGTGGCAATGACATCCGGCAGGAATTTCAGAGCCAGCGCGGGCATGCCGGCGATCAGCAGGCTGCCCCGGCGAAAGTCGCGGATATCCTCGATCACGCGTGAGATCTCGGCCAGCCCGACGAAGGACCGCTCGACCTCCTCGTAGAGCGCCAGCGCCTCGGATGTCGGGACCAGCTGCCGCCCACGCCGTTCGAAAAGCCCGAACCCCGTGACGGTTTCGAGATCCGAGATCATCCTGCTGACCGATGGCTGCGTGGTGTTGAGCGCACCCGCCGCCGCCGTGACCTTTCCGGTTTCGATCACGGCGCGGAAGGCTTCGAGCTGTCGATGGGTAAGACGATGGAGCATGGCGGCAATTCATATCATGATCGCATGATTTGAGCAAAAACAAGAATTATTCGGATGGGTGCTTTTGTGCGATTTTCCGCTGCGGAGGACTCACATGGCGACCCGACCATCAGAAATCACGATCATCGGCGGCGGCGTCGTGGGCCTGTCGGTGGCACTTGGCCTGTTGCAGGCCCGGCGGCGGGTGACGGTGCTGGACGGGTCCGATGGCGATTTTCGCGCATCGCAAGGAAATTTCGGCCTGGTGTGGCTGCAGGGCAAAGGCGCCGACTTCGCGCCCTATGCCGACTGGACGCGCGACGCCGTTGCCGCCTGGCCGGGCTTTGCAGCGATGCTCGAAGAGCTGTCCGGAACGGGTCTGGCGCTGGATCAGTCCGGCGGGTTCGAGGTCTTCACGGACAGGGCCGAACTCGAGGATTTCAGCGCGGCGCTGGAGCGGCAACAGGCCCATCTCGGGAACCGGTTCAGCCACGAAATCGTCGCCGCCGACGATCTGCGACGGATGCATCCCGGCATCGGACCGGGTGTCGTGGGCGCCACGTTCTGCGCGCTCGATGGTCATGTGAACCCGCTGCGCCTGCTCAGGGCGCTGCGCTCTGCCGTCTCGGCGCTCGGCGGCCGCATCCTTTCCGGCGCGCAGGTCAGCGATATCGCGGCGGCAACGGGCGGCGGGTTCGATCTGTCGCTGCGGGACGGCAGGCGCCTCGGCGCGGAGCGCGTCGTGCTTTGCGCGGGCCTCGGCACGACGCCGCTGGCCACGCAACTGGGCTTCGTGACCCGTGTCCGTCCCCAGCGCGGCGAATTGCTGATCACCGAACGGCTGGCCGACCGCCTGCCCTTCCTGTCCAGCACGATACGGCAGGTGGACGAGGGCGGCGTGCAGATCGGCGGCACCAAGGCAGACGTGGGTCCGGACGACAGCGAGACGCTCGGCATGATGGCGACGCTTGCACGCCACGCGGTGACGGTCTTTCCGGCGCTGGCCGATGTGCGGGTCGTGCGCGCCTGGGGCGCGTTGAGGGTCATGTCGCCGGACGGATACCCGGTCTACGCGCGATCACCCCGGCATCCCGGCGCATACCTCGTGACCTGCCACAGCGGAGTCACGCTGGCCCCTCTGCACGCGACCGCCCTGGCAGAGTGGATCGACGAGACCTCAAACGCACCGGATCTGGAGGCATTCGATGAAAATCGCTTCGCGCTTTCTGACGCGGCCTGACGCGGCCGGGGCCGTGCACCTGACGGTCGATGGCGAGCCCGTCACCGCGCGGCCCGGCGATACGGTCGCCGCGGCCCTGCTGGCCCATTCGGGCGACGCCTCACGCCAGAGCGGCAAGGGGGCGCCGCGCACGGCCTTCTGCATGATGGGGATCTGCTTCGACTGCCTGGTCGAGGTGGACGGGCGCCCGAATTCCCAAGGCTGCATGATCCCCGTTCGCGCGGGCATGGTCCTGCGGCGGCAGCGCGGCTTGCGTCCCCTGGCCGGAGGCGGCGAAGATGCGTGACGCCGATCTCATCATCGTCGGCGCTGGCCCTGCGGGAATGGCCGCCGCCGCGACCGCCGCACGGGGCGGCGCGCGGGTATTGCTTCTGGACGAACAGCCGCGGGCCGGGGGGCAGATCTTTCGCAATGTCGGCATGAACGGCGATACCCGGCCCTATCTCGGCAGGGACTACGGCGCCGGCAAGCCGCTTGTCGAGGCGCTCGACGATGCGAACATCGCGGCAGACTTCGGCGCAACGGTGTGGCGGATCGAGGCCGGACCGCGCGTCCTGTGGTCCCGCGATGGCGCCAGCCATGTGTGCCGCGCGCGCCATGTCCTGCTGGCGGGTGGCGCCCAGGAGCGCCCCGTGCCGTTTCCGGGCTGGACGCTGCCCGGCGTGATGCCGGCGGGGGCCGCGCAGATCCTGATGAAAAGCTCGGGCCTTCTGCCGCGCGACGCGATCCTTGCGGGATCGGGGCCGCTTCTCTATCTCGTCGCCGCGCAGATGATCGACGCGAGGTCGCCACCAAGGGCCTTGGTGGAGACGCAGACACCGGCGATGCTGCTGCAGGCCTCGCGGCATCTGCCGCGTGCGCTGCTGGCGGCGCCGGTGCTCTTCAAGGGGCTCGGTCTCCTGCGCAAGATCCGCGCCGCGGGCGTTGCGCGCTTCATCGGGGCCGCGAACTTCCGTGCCACCGCTGTTGAACATGGCGACATCGCCTTCTCCTTCACCGCGCAGGGCCGCGACCACCGGCTGACCACGCCCCTCCTGCTGACCCATCAGGGCGTCGTTCCTGCAACCCATATGAGCCGCGCTGCGGGCGTGGCGCATGAATGGATGGGCGCGCAGCAAGCGCTCCGGCCGATGACCGACACATGGGGCGGCACCGATGTTCCGGGCATTCATGTTGCCGGCGACGGCGCGGGGATCGGCGGCGCGGACGCCGCGCAGGCCGCCGGTCGGCTGGCGGCCCTTGATATCCTGCACAGGCTCGGCCTGCTCGGCCGGCAAGCGCGCGACCGAAACGCCGCGCCGGATCGTGCGAGGCTTCGGCGCGCGCTGGCCATCCGGCCGTTCCTCGATGCCGCCTACGCGCCCCTTCCGGAATTCCTTTCGCCGCCCGACGAAACGATCGTCTGCCGCTGCGAGGAGGTCACCGCCGCCGATATCCGCCGCGCGCTGATCGAGGGCGCCAGCGGCCCGCGGCAGGTGAAAACCGCCACCCGCGCCGGGATGGGCCCCTGCCAGGGCCGCATGTGCGACCCGACGGTGCGCGGCATTCTCTCGTCCTGCGGGGCCGAGCCCGCACCGCCCCGCGCCCGCTCTCCCATCAAGCCGGTAAAGCTCGGCGAACTGGCGGCCCTCGCACCTCATCAGGAGACAGAAGCATGACCGGCATTTCCGCACTGAAGGTCGATGACCTGCACAAGAGCTTTGGCGAACACGAAGTGATCAAGGGCGTCTCGATGGAGGCGCAGAAAGGCGACGTGATCGCGATCCTCGGCGCCTCAGGCTCCGGCAAGAGCACCTTCCTGCGCTGCATCAACCTGTTGGAGACGCCGAATTCCGGCGATGTCTACCTCGCGGGCGAGAAGATCCGCATGAAGCGCAACCGCCACGGCGAAACGGTCCCCGAGGATATCCGGCAGGTCGAGCGGATGCGCGCGCGTCTTGCGATGGTCTTCCAGGGCTTCAATCTGTGGTCGCACATGACGGTCATGGAGAACGTGCTGGAAGGCCCGCTCTACGTCCAGAAGACCCCGAAGGCCGAGGCGCGGGAAAAGGCCCAGGCGCTTCTGGCCAAGGTCGGTCTGTCCGACCGGGCCGACTATTACCCGGCGCATCTTTCGGGCGGTCAGCAGCAGCGCGTGGCCATCGCCCGCGCGCTGGCGATGGACCCCGATGTCATGCTGTTCGACGAGCCGACCTCGGCGCTCGACCCGGAACTCGTGGGCGAGGTGCTGGCGGTCATGCGCGGCCTCGCCGAGGAAGGCCGCACGATGCTGGTCGTCACGCACGAGATGGGTTTTGCCCGCGATGTGTCCTCGAAGACCGTGTTCCTGCACCAGGGCGAGGTCTGCGAGGAAGGCCCGCCCGCGAACCTGTTCTCCAACCCCCAGACCGAGCAATTCCGGGCCTTCCTGTTCCGGATGAACTGACCCGACCGGCCGTGTGCCACAACCGAAGAGAGGAAATACCCATGCTCAGAAGAACCTTCCTGACCACTGTCACCGCCCTTGCCCTCGCGACTCCCGCGCTTGCGGCCGATCCGCTGCGGATCGGTGTCGAGGGGGCCTATCCGCCCTTCTCGTTCAAGGAGTCCGACGGCACGCTCGCCGGCTTCGACATCGAGATCGCGACGGCGCTCTGCGCCCAGATGCAGCGCGACTGCGAGCTGGTCGAACAGGAATGGGACGGCATGATCCCGGCACTGAAGGCGCAGAAGTTCGACGCCATCGTCGCCTCGATGTCGATCACCGAGGAACGCAAGCGCCAGATCGACTTTTCCGAGAAATACTACCAGACCCCGGCACGACTGGTTGCCCGGACGGACGCAGGCTTCGAGGGCACGCCCGAAGGGCTGTCGGGCAAGCGCATCGGCGTGCAACGCGGTGCGACGCATCAGTGCTATGCCGAAAAGATGTTCCCTGACGCCGAGATCGTCCTCTACGGCACCCAGGAAGAGGTTTTCCGCGACCTGGTCCTGGGCCGGATCGATGCCCAGCTGTCGGATTCGCTGATCGCCCAGGAAAGCTTCCTGTCGAAGGATGACGGCGCGGAGTTTGCCTTCCTCGGCGGCGATCACCTGGACGTGGAATGCTATGGCGAGGGCGTCGGCATCGCCGTGCGCCAGGGTGAAGAGGAGCTTCGCGACGCGCTGAGCGCCGCCATCGCCGCGATCCGCGAGGACGGAACCTACGCCAAGATCAACGACAAGTACTTTGCGTTCGACATCTACGGCGGTCGACCCGCATCGAACTGAGTTGAACCGGCCGGGCCGCGCCCTGCGGCCCCGCCGTCACCGAAAAGGACCGCGCGATGGACCTCATTCTCGAATACCGATCTCAGCTATGGGCCGGCACGGTCATGACGATCCAGCTCGCCATGGCATCGCTGGTGATCGCCGTGGCGTTCGGGCTCCTGGGGGCCTGGGCCAAGCTGTCCGCCAGCCACATCGCGCGGCGGCTGGCGCATGTCTACACGACGATCGTGCGCGGCATCCCGGACCTGGTCCTGATCATGCTGGTGTTCTACGGCGGGCAGGTGACGCTCAATGCCATGGGGGCCGCGACCGGGCTTTGGGGCTATGTCGAGGTGAGCCAGTTCGTGGCCGGTGCCGGAACCATTGGCGTCATCTTCGGCGCCTATTTCACCGAGACCTTCCGCGGCGCCATCATGGCGATTCCGCGCGGTCAGATCGAGGCCGGGATCAGCTGCGGCATGCCGCGCTCGCTGATCTTTCGCCACATCATCTGGCCGCAGATGGTGCGCTACGCGTTGCCCGGCTTCACCAACAACTGGCTGGTGCAGCTGAAGACAACCGCCCTGGTGTCGGTGATCGGCTTGCAGGACCTCGTCTACAACGCCTTCACCGCGGGACGCTCGACGGGGCAGCTGTTCACCTTCATGGCAGCGGCCTTCGTGATCTACCTGGCGCTGACGGGCCTGTCGGACATCGCGCTCCGCGCCCTCGACCGCCGCTACAGCCGTGGCGTGGTGAGGGCCTGAACATGGAAAACATCCTGTCCTTTATCCCGCTCGACATCACGCTGATCGCCCAGAATTTCGACAGGTTCCTCTACGGCGTCTGGGTGACGCTGAACCTGACCTTCCTGGCACTCTTGATCGGCGGCCTGCTGGCGATCCCGATGGCGATCGCCCGCGCGTCGCGGCACGCGGTCCTGAACCCGATCATCTGGGGATATACCTATGTCTTCCGCGGCACGCCGCTTCTGGTGCAGACATACCTGATCTATTACGGCCTCGGCCAGTTCGACGTGATCCGCCAGAGCTGGCTGTGGGAGCCGGTCCTGTCCTCGGCCTGGTGGTGCGCGCTCATCGCCTTCACGCTCAACACCGCCGCCTATTCGACCGAGCTGCTGCGCGGCGCCATCGTCGACACGTCGAAGGGAGAGGTCGAGGCTGCCATCGCCACCGGCCATTCCTACCGCAGCCGCATGCGCCGCATCGTCCTGCCCTCGGCCTTCCGCCGCGCCATTCCCGCCTATTCGAACGAAGTGATCTTCATGCTGCACGGGTCGGTCGTGGCCAGCACCATCACGCTCCAGGACATCCTCGGCGTCGGGCGCTGGCTGAACGGGCGCTACTACCTGGCCTACGAGGGGTTCATCACCGCCGCCCTGCTGTATTTCCTGATCGTGCTCTGCATCACCTGGGCCTTCCGCTGGCTCGAACGGCGCTACCTGCGCCACCTGGCGCGCCGCGAAACACCAGCGGCCGCCAGGATGGACCCGGAGCCGACCCGATGACCGGGCAAAGCGCCATGATCGATGGGAGGTAAACGAGCGAGGGGCAGCTCTTCCACCATGCCTATCCCTCTGCTCCGCTTCGGCCCGGCGCCTTCCAGAGCGGCCCCTCACACCCCGTCGATCAGGATATCCAGCGCGCGCTTGAGCGCGTCGCGATGATCGGCCAGGGATCCGACCGGCTCGCGCAACTCAGACGCCGGCACCGCGGCGAGTTCCTGAACCCGGACGATCCACGCCCGCCCGTCGACCTCGACCGACGGCGTCAGCCCCGGAAAAGCCGCGTACCGGCCCTTTTCGCGCAAGGGCGCGACGATCCGGGACGCCTCGATGCCGATCAGATCCGTCTGCAGGTCAACGACCAGTTGTCCGCGGGTCAGGCGATAGAGGTCGAACTGCGCCACGCTTCGCCTAGAAGCTTCGGAACTGCGCGAGGGGCAACCCGTCCTTGGCCACCTCCTCGGCATAGGTTGCGATCGCCGCCCTGTTTTCCGCGCGCCACAGGCGGTTGCGTTCGATTTTCGCGGCCTCGACGATCGCCGCCTCCGCAAGCCGCGACATGTTCAAGCCGAGCCTCCGCGCGCTCTCCACCACCTCCGCATCCAGCGTCATATTCACCTTGACTCGTCCCACCAGAACCTCCCCGAGCATACGTATGTCCAAGGAGTATAGGTTCGGCCCCACCTCCGCACAAGACGCGACCGCAGCCCTGCCGCTCAGACGTCCTGGCAGGGCAACGGCGGCAGGGTCCGCTCGGCATCGATGATCCGGCCGACATCCGAAGCGGAAAGGGCCCCCAGGAAGGCCGTGCGACCGATGACCGTGCCCGGCGTGCCGTAAAACCCGAAAACGGCAGCGAGCGCGCGGGCCTGATCCAGCGCCGCGTCGATCTCGGGCAGCCCCATGTCGGCAACGAGGCGCGGACCATCGAGCCCGATATCCTCGGCGATCAGCTGCACGAGGCCCAGGTCCGTGACCATCCGGGTTCGCATGAGGCGCGCTTGCATGGCGTCGTAGGCCCCCTGCCGATCGGCGGCGAGCACGGCCCGGGCGGCCGTCATCGAGGCGGCGCCGAGGAGCGGCAGCTCGTACCGGACGAGGCGCAGGGCGTCCGGGTTGGCCGCCTGATACTCGGCAAGGATCTTCTCGAGCACGCGGCAGTTCGGGCAGTTGATATCCGAGAAGAAGGCGACCGGAATCCGGGGATCGTCGGTCCGCCCGAACAGCGCCGTGCAGGGATCCGCGCGCACCGCCGCCATGCGCGCAAGCTGCGCGTCGTCGGGCGCCTCCGTCGGCGCAAGCCCGAGCAGCACGCCGGTCCCGCCCGACACCGCGCCGGCGCGGGCAAGCTCCCGGAACGGGGCCAGACCCTCGAGATCGCGAAATTCAAGTGGCGAGGTCCGGAGCGAGGCAAGGCGGGGCGCGCCATAGACCCATCCGGCGACGACGAGAGCGCCGACAGCCATCAACAGACGTCGCCGCGTGGGGGTCGGCCGTTCCGTCACGGCGCGACCCGCCGCCGCCCGAGCGCAAATGCGATCACCAGCGGGTGAGACCCGGGGATCATCCGGCTCTCCAGCGGCATGACCCCGCGCGCCTGCCATTGGGGACGGCGGCCCTGGTGACAGCCAGGCGTGTGCCTTCGGGCGACCATTTCATCCCTCCGCGCGTGCCCTCGCGGTGTCGCCAATACCGCCGATGCGCCCATCCGGCAAGAGGAGCCGTGGGACACGAGCGTCCGGGCCTCGGCGAAGGTAAGTCGATTTCGGGGATTCCCCGCCATAATGACGCCAGTTACGGCATTCGTCGCCATCCCGCCTGGCCAGTCGCGCAAGCCGGACCGCATCGGGAAATCTCCCGGACGGACAGGGTACACGCCCGACCTCCAAACGCGAGCGGCGCAAGACCTGAAAAACTGCCGTGCGGCTTGGCCGTTGCCGGGATGCCGAGCGACCACGCCGCGCGGCAAGAGCAGGGGCGCGCCCGGTCTCGCTCATGATCCGGTGCCGAACTGCCGCTCTGACGATTAGGCAGCAGGGTAGCTGGTGAACAC
>JAGRMU010000454.1:0-907 GCA_020441165.1 Sedimentitalea sp. | reverse complement strand
CGTAGGGCATGCCCGGGACGGCCAGCCGACGGCGTCGGGGCGCTCGTCGAGCAGACGGCGAATGCCGGCAACCGGGACATGGCCCTCGATCAAGTAGCCGTCGATCCTGCCGGTATGGCAGGAGATCATCGTCTGCGGGATGCCATTGTCGGCCTTGTAGCGCATGAGCAGGGTCCCGGCGCTCGGCTCGGTGGTCACGGCGAAACCGTCATTTTCGAGTATGTCGATCCAGGCCGAGCAGCAGCCGCAATTGGGGTCCTTGAGGACGTGAATCGCGAGCCTGGTTTCCGCCACCGCGGGGACCGCGGCGGCGACCGAGGCCGCAGCGGCGCAAAGCATCAACCCGCGGCGCGAGATCCTGGACTGCATGAGACTATCTCCTTCTTCGCAGGGGTTCTGCCGAGACGATCTCTGCAGAACCGCCCCGTTTCCTGACTACCGTATTCTTTCAACTAACTCGTCCGTTCTGCCAGGTATTCAAGTCACCCGTTTTTCCTGAAGAGGCCGCAGCGGAACCGCTGTTCGCTGCCCAGGACGTGCCGCAATCGTGAACAAGGAACTGCATCAGCGGGTAGCCCGTCGTAACGGCCTCGCTGCGTTTTCCCGGGCCATCCGGCGCGAAGTTGCCGATGATGGCAAATGACTCCTGGGGCCGGTGCAAGCCTGCAGTCTTTGGCACGGCGCCTGAAGCCCCTTCCTGGATAGACAGAGGTCGCCCCCGTTCATTCGACCGCCCCGGTTCGCGGTTCGCGGGTTCCGCGCCGGGAGCCCAGGCTGAAGGCCAGCGCGATCCCCGCCGCGCTGAAGGCGGCGATGGCGCAGATCGCGGCCCACCAGCTCTGCATCGCGCCATAGGCCATGCCCGCCGCGACCGGGCCGGCAATCTGGCCGATGCCGGCGCCCTGGT
>JAGRMU010000080.1 GCA_020441165.1 Sedimentitalea sp. | reverse complement strand
TCAAGCCGGTTTGCCGACCCCGCGCGCCGCCCGTGCCGGCGTCATTTCAGCGAGGCCACCAGTTGCCGCGCCGCCGCCGCCGGAGCGAGCTCGCCCTGCGCCACCCGCCCCGCCAGCGCGTCCATCCGTGCCCGCACCGGCGCGGGATCGAGCTGCGCCAGCAGCGCCTGGCGCACCTCCTGCTCGAACCAGTAGCGCGCCTGCTCGGCCCGGGCCCGCGCCCAATGGCTCTCGCGCCGGCGCCAGGCGGCCAGGGCCTGCATCTCGTCCCAGGCTTCGACCAGCCCGGTGCCTTCGGTGGCCGAGACCATCATCGCCTTGGGAAACCCCTCCGGGTCCTGCGGCCGGCGGCGCAGCAGCCGCAGCGCCCCCGCGTAATCGCTGCAGGTGCGGGTGGCGGCCGGTTTCAGATCGCCGTCGGCCTTGTTGACCAGGATCAGGTCGGCCATCTCCATGATCCCGCGCTTGACCCCCTGCAGCTCGTCGCCGCCCGCCGGCGCCAGCAGCAGCACGAAGAGATCGGACATTTCGGACACCACGGTCTCGGACTGGCCCACACCGACGGTCTCGATCAGCACCACGTCGAAGCCTGCCGCCTCGCAGAGCGCCACCGCCTCGCGCGAGCGGCGGGCGACCCCGCCGAGCTGGGTCTGGCTGGGCGAGGGCCGGATGAAGGCGTTCGGATCGCGCGCCAGCCGCTCCATCCGGGTCTTGTCGCCGAGGATCGAGCCGCCCGAGCGGGCCGAGCTGGGATCGACCGCCAGCACCGCCACCCGCAGCCCCTGGCCGGTGAGCATCGTGCCGAAGGCCTCGATGAAGGTGGACTTGCCCACCCCCGGCGTGCCCGAAAGCCCGATGCGCAGCGCCTGCTTGCCGGCCCCGGCGAGCTGGTCGAGCAGCGCCGCGGCCTCGGCCCGGTGATCCTCGCGGCGGCTTTCCACCAGGGTGATGGCGCGGGCCAGCGCCCGCCGCTCGCCGCCCAGGATGTCCGCCGCCAGCTTGCCGATATCCATCGCCCGCCCCCTCGCAATCCGGGGCTTGATGCCCCGCGGGTCCGGCCTTGTCCAGAGCGCGCGCCCCGGCTGGACGCGGGCGCGGGCATTGGCGATAAGGCGGCATGTGCCCCGCCCCCGCCGCGCCGCTGCCCATCGAGGACGCCCTGCCCGAGCTGCTCGACGCGCTCCGGGCGGGCGGGCGGGCGGTGCTGCAGGCCCCGCCGGGTGCCGGCAAGACCACGCGCGTGCCGCTGGCGATGCTCGAGGCCGGGCTGATCCCGACCGGCCAGAAGCTGGTGATGCTCGAGCCGCGGCGTCTCGCCGCCCGCGCCGCCGCCGAACGCATGGCCGAGACCCTGGGCGAGGCGGTGGGCGGCACCGTCGGCTATCGCATCCGGGGCGATGCGAAGGTCTCGGGCGCCACGCGCATCGAGGTGGTGACGGAAGGCATCCTCACCCGGATGCTGCAATCGCGCCCGGACCTGCCGGGTGTTACGTTCGTGATCTTCGACGAGTTCCACGAGCGCTCGCTGAACGCCGATCTGGGCCTGGCGCTCTGCCTCGAGGTGGCCGGCGCGCTGCGCGGCGATCTGGGCCTGCTGGCGATGTCCGCGACGCTCGATGCCGGGCCGGTGGCGGCGCTGATGGCGGCGCCGCTGATCACCTCGGAGGGGCGCAGCTTTCCCGTCGAAACCCGCTGGCTGGACCGCCCGCTCGGTCCGCGGGCGCAGCGGCCGGAGGCGCTGGCCGACCTCGTGGTGCAGGCCGAGGCCGAGACCCGCAAGGGCGGCGGCGGGCTGCTGGTCTTCCTGCCCGGCGAGGCCGAGATCCGGCGCGTGGGCGCGCTGCTGACCCGCCGCCTGCCCGAGACCTGCCGGATCCGGCCGCTCTATGGCGCGATGCCCTTCGCCGCGCAGCGCGCCGCCCTCGCCCCGGAACCGGAGGGCCGCAAGCTGGTGCTGGCCACCGCCATCGCCGAGACCTCGCTGACCATCCCCGACATCCGCGTGGTGGTCGATGCCGGGCTGGCGCGGCGGGCGCGCTTCGATCCCGGCTCGGGCATGTCGCGGCTCTTGACCGAGCGCGTCACCCGCGCCGAGGCCACCCAGCGGGCGGGCCGCGCCGGGCGGGTGGCCGCGGGGGTGTGCTATCGCCTCTGGACCCGCGGCGAAGAGGGGGCCCTGGCCGCCTTTCCGCCCGCCGAGATCGAGGCGGCGGACCTGACCGGGCTGGCGCTCGAACTGGCGCTCTGGGGTGGCTCCGAGCACGACCTGGCCTTCCTGACGCCGCCGCCCGAGGCGGCGCTGGCCGAGGCGCGCGGGCTTTTGACGATGCTGGACGCGCTGGACGGCAAGGGCCGGATCACCGATCACGGAAAGGCGCTGGCGGCGCTGCCGCTGCATCCGCGGCTGGCGCATATGCTGGTGCTGGCCGGTCCCGCGGCGGCACCGCTGGCCGCGCTGATCGCCGAGTGCGATCCGCTGCGCAGCGCGCCCTGCGACCTGGGCCTGCGGCTGGCGGCGATCGCCGATCCGGACGGTTTCGCGCGTCGCTCGCCCCACGACGCGCAGCGCGCCACGCTGGAGCGGATCCGCACCGAAGCCAAACGGCTTGCCCGGGACGCGCCGCGCGCGCCCCGCGAGACGATGAGCGCCGCCGCCATGGCGGCCCTCGCCTATCCCGACCGCATCGGCCAGCGCCGCAAGGGCGATGCGCCGCGCTATGTCCTGTCGGGCGGCAAGGGCGCGGTGATGGCCGAGGCCGACCCCCTGGCCGGGGCGCCCTGGATCGTGGCGGTGGACCTGGACGGCGACCCGCGCGAGGCGCGCATCCGCATGGCCGCGCCGATCCACGAGGCGGAGATTCGGGAGCTCTTTGCCGAGCAGATCGGCTGGCACGACATCTGCCTCTGGTCGAAGCGCGAGCGCCGGTTGCTGGCGCGCCGGCAGGAGCGGTTCGGCGTGTTGATCCTGGCCGATCGCATCTGGGCGGATGCGCCGGAGGAAGCCATCGCCGGCGCCATGCTGGACGGGGTGCGTGACCTGGGGTTGCGGCTGGAGGGCGCAGCCGGGCGCCTCGCCGCGCGGGTCGAACTGGCCCGCGCGCAGGGCCACGATCTGCCGGATTTCTCGACCGAGGGGCTCATGGCGCGGCTAGAGGACTGGCTGGCGCCGTTCCTGGCCGGCGTTCGCAGTGCCGAGGATTGGCGGCGATTCGATCCGCTGCCCGCGCTCGAGGCGGCGCTCAGCCGCGACCAGCGGGCGTTACTCGACCGTCTCGTTCCGGCGCGCTTCGTCACGCCGCTGGGCCGCTCGGTGCCCATCGATTATGGCCCCGAGGGGCCGGAGATTTCCCTGCGCCTGCAAGAGCTCTTCGGTGTCACCGCCCACCCGGCCAGTGCCGGGGTGCCGCTGAAGATCACGCTGCTGTCGCCGGCGCAGCGCCCGATCCAGATCACCCGCGATCTGCCGGGCTTCTGGGCGGGCTCCTATGCCGATGTGCGCCGCGACATGCGCACGCAATATCCCAAGCATCCTTGGCCCGAGAATCCGACCCGGGCCGACCCGACCCTGCGCGCCAAGCCGCGCGCAAGAAAATAGGCCCCGCCGAGAGGATCGGCGGGGCCTTGGATGTCACCCGATGGGGGACTTAGAAGCGGTAGGTTGCCTTCACGTAGACGGTGTTGACGTCGACGTCGCCGCCGCCGGCACCGATGCCGTCGAAGGCCTGGTAGAGATACTCGGCGCCCAGTGCCCAGTTCTCGGACACCCGCCAGTCATAACCCAGACCGACCGTGTAGCCGTTGCTGCTGCCGTCGAAGAAGTCGCCAACCCCGTCGAGGTTGGTATAGGCATAACCGATGCTGCCGTAGAGCAGGCCGTTGCCCAGCTCGTAACCGGCGATCAGCTTGAGACGCGCGATCTCGTCGAAGGTCGCGGTGTCCATGGTGTCGGGGTCGGTGATCGAGATGTCGGCCCAGTCATACTGGAACTCGGGACCCAGGTACCAGCCATTGCCCAACCCCCAGAGATACCCCATGGTGATACCGCCGATGAAGCTGTCATTGTCGAAATCGCCCAGATCGAGGCTGAAATCCCCATAGGCATAGCCGATCTGGCCGCCGACATAGGCGCCCTGCCAGGACGGCGTCGGCGCGGCGATGATCACCGGCTGGACGGGTTCCGGAGCGGGACCGGCGGCATGGGCGATGCCTGCGGTCGAGGCGAGAAGAAGTGCGATTGCGGTGGTTCTGAACATAAGTGTTCTCCTTCACTAACCAAACATGACCGGACAGGCGATTCGGGGACTGTCCGTTCCGATCCGGTCGGCCAGACTCTAAAGGTCCTGCGCGCCGGCTCTCAATGAGTGATCTGGGTCGCGGCGCCGCCAAATCAATGCCGCGCCCACGAACCGGCGGGAAATCGCCCTTCAACCGTTGCCGAAATGCACGCCCCCGGTGGCCCTATTCCCGCCGAGGGCACATCTCAGCTGCGCAGGTCCGCCAACCCGATGCCGGTCGCCTCGAACCCGCCATCGGCGGCGAGGATCTGCCCGGTGATGTAGCTTGCCGCGTCGCCGAGCAGGAACACGATGGCCGCCGCGATCTCGTCCTCGCGCCCGTAGCGGTTCAGCGGGATCGCGTCGTGATAGGCGGCGCGAATCGCCGGCGTGTGCACGGCCAGGGCCAGCTTGGTGTTCACCGGCCCCGGCGCCACCGCGTTGACGCGGATTCCGAACTCGCCCAGCTCGGCCGCCTGCTGCAGGGTCAGATGCGCCAGTGCCGCCTTCGAGGTGCCATAGGCGACGCGCAGGGTGCTGGCGCGCAGGCCCGAGATCGAGGTGACATTGACCACGGCGCCGCCGCCACCCGCTGCCAGGAGGTCGGTGAAGGCCTGGGTCATCAGGAACGGGCCGTCGAGATTGGTGGCCATGACCGTGCGCCAGCGATCGAAGCCGGTTTCTCGGATCGGGCCGAAATCGGCGACCCCGGCGTTGTTGACCAGCCCGTCGAGCGCCCCGAAGGCGGCGCCGATCTCGGTCCGTGCGGCGGCGACCTGGTCGGGGTCCGAGACATCGGCCAGCACCGGGTGGGCGGTGCCCAGCTCGGCCGCGGCCCGTTCCAGCGCCGGTTCGTCGCGGTCGAGGATCGCCACCCGCCAGCCCTGCGCCAAGAGGGTTCTGGCGGTGGCCAGCCCGATGCCGCGCGCGGCGCCGGTGATCAGGGCGGATTTCATCGCGGGTCGTCCTTTCCTTCGGCCGGGCGGTCTCGGGGCGCAAAACAAACCCGCGCGGTTCCCCTCTGTCTGCCGGGCCCAGATCGCGCAGGTGGCTGGCCTTGTCCCCCGCCCGTCGCTATACTGGTCGGATCGCGATCAAGGTAACGATTTGGCAGATTGGCAGAAAAGCCCAGACCGATGACAGGCCGCCTGAGGAAAGCCTGGACCGAAATGGTCCTGCCGCTGCTGCGCCGCCCCAAGCGGGTGCAGGTGGCGGCGCTGTGCTATCGGCAACTGCCGGCCGGCGGCAAGGACGTGCTGCTGATCACCAGCCGCGATACCGGGCGCTGGATCCTGCCCAAGGGCTGGCCGATCGACGGCAAGACCGGCGCGCAGGCGGCGTTGCAGGAGGCCTGGGAGGAAGCCGGGGTCGAGGCCGCCGAGATCCAGAGCGATCCGGTCGGGCGCTTCGACTATGTCAAGCATCTCGATACCGGCGGCGATGCGCCGGTCGAGACCCAGGTCTATCTGGCCGAGGTCCGCGCCCTGGCGCCCAGCTATCCCGAGGCCGACGAGCGCACCCGCCGCTGGGTCAGCCCCAGCGAGGCGGCCAACATGGTGGACGAGCCCGGCCTGCGGGACATCCTGCGCAATTTCTGATCGGTTGCGGCTCTGGCGCGTTGCGCTGGAAGGGCTGACAGACTAGGCACCCCCGAGACAGACGAAAACCGGGAGGCACCGAGCGCCGAAGATGTCCGATACTCCGCGCGGCAGCCAGTGGAAGACGCTGGACAGGGACCTGAACCGGATCAGCCAGGTCGAATACGCCACCGCCTACGTGGCCCGGCCGCTGGTGGCGCCGGGCATTGCGCTGGCCTTCATCGTGCTGGCCGGGATCGCCGCGGCGGTGTTCTTCGGCCAGATGCCGGTCAACCTGGTGGTGGTTTCGGCGGCGGTCTTCGGCGCCTACATGGCGATCAACATCGGCGCCAACGACGTCGCCAACAACATGGGGCCGGCGGTGGGCGCCAACGCGCTGACCATGGGCGGCGCGATCCTGATCGCGGCGATCTTCGAAAGCGCGGGCGCGCTGCTGGCGGGGGGCGACGTGGTCTCGACCATCGCCAAGGGAATCGTCGCGCCCGATGCGGTGACCTCGCCCGAGGTCTTCGTCTGGGCGATGATGGCGGCGCTGATCTCCTCGGCGCTCTGGGTCAACCTCGCCACCTGGCTGGGGGCGCCGGTCTCGACCACCCATTCGGTGGTCGGCGGCGTGGTCGGCGCCGGCATCGCGGCGGCGGGCCTCTCGGCGGTCAACTGGCCCGGCATGGGCGCGATCGCGGCCAGCTGGGTGATCTCGCCCCTGCTCGGCGGTGCGATCGCCGCCGCCTTCCTGGCGTTCATCAAGTACCGGATCATCTATCGCGACGACAAGATCGCGGCGGCGCGGGTCTGGGTGCCGGTGCTGGTGGCGGTGATGGCCGGCACCTTCGCGGCCTACCTGGCGCTGAAGGGGCTGAAGAACCTGATCCGGATCGATCTGGGCACGGCGCTGCTGATCGGCCTCGGGCTGGGGGTGCTGACCTGGGGCATCACCCGGCCGCTGATCCGGCGCCAGTCCGAGGGCATGGAGAATCGCAACAAGTCGCTGAAGACGCTGTTCTCGCTGCCGCTGGTGTTCTCGGCGGCGCTGCTCAGCTTCGCCCATGGCGCGAACGACGTGGCCAACGCGGTCGGCCCGCTGGCGGCGATCGTGCATGCCACCGAGTACGGCGATTTCGCCGACAAGGTGGCGATTCCGACCTGGGTGATGGTGATCGGCGCCTTCGGCATTTCCTTCGGGCTCTTCCTTTTCGGCCCCAAGCTGATCCGCATGGTCGGCAGCCAGATCACCAAGCTGAACCCGATGCGCGCCTTCTGCGTGGCACTCTCGGCGGCGATCACGGTGATCGTGGCCAGCTGGCTGGGCCTGCCGGTCAGCTCGACCCATATCGCGGTGGGCGGCGTTTTCGGCGTCGGGTTTTTCCGCGAATGGCACATGGAGCGCCGGCTGCGACAGATGAGCACCATCCCCGAGGTCAAGCGCATCGCCAAGGAGGAACGCCGCCGCCGCAAGCTGGTGCGCCGCTCGCATTTCCTGACCATCGTCGCGGCCTGGGTGATCACCGTGCCGGCCGCCGCCGCCATGTCGGCGGTGATCTTCCTGATCCTGCACGCGCTGGTGGGTTAGAGCACGTTGCGTCTAATC
>JAGRMU010000453.1 GCA_020441165.1 Sedimentitalea sp. | reverse complement strand
CCTGGCCGTTCAGCAGGATCTCTCCGCCCTCGATCCGTCCGGGGCTGTCGATGAGGCCGAGGATCGAGAACCCGACCACGGACTTGCCGCCGCCGCTTTCGCCGACCAGACCCATCACCTCGCCCTGCCCGATCTCGAAACTGACGCCATCGACGGCCTTCACCGTGCCCGAGAAGGTGTGGAAACAGGTCCGCAGCCCGCGCACCGCCAGAAGGGGTTGCCGCTCGGCCTGCGCCATCACTTGAGCCTCGGGTTCAGTTCGTCGCGCAGGAAGTCGCCGAAGAGGTTGATGCCGAAGACCAGCATCATGATCGCGACACCCGGAAACACCGAGGTCCACCACAGCCCGCTGAACAGCACGTCGAAGCCGTTCTTGATGAGCAGTCCCAGCGACGGCTGGGTGATCGGCACCCCGACGCCGAGAAAGCTCAGGCTGGCCTCGATCAGCACGAAGGTGCCGACCTGGATCGTGGCGATCACGATCAGCGGGGTCAGCACGTTGGGCAGCACGTGCTTGCGGATGATCCGGCCGTTGGGCAGGCCCGCGACCTTGGCGGCCTGCACGTATTCCTTCTCGATCTCCGACAGGGTCGAGCCGCGCACCGTGCGGGCATAGACCACCCAGCCCACCGCGGTCAGCGCGATCAGCACCTTGTCGACGCCGGTCCCGACCGCCGACATCAGGAAGAGCGCGATCAGGATCGACGGAAAGGAGAGCTGGATATCGGCGATGCGCATGATGACGCTGTCCACGATGCCGCCATAGAACCCCGCGATCAGCCCCAGCAGCGTACCGATGGTGCAGGAGGCGATCATCGCAACCAGACCGATGAAGACCGAGATCCGCGCGCCATAGAGGATCGAGGCCCAGACGTCGCGCCCCTGCCCGTCTGTTCCCAGAACGAAGCGCGGATCGCCCCCCTCCAGCCAGACCGGCGGCTTGTAGCTGTCCATCAGGTCGAGCGCCGCGATGTCGTAGGGGTTCTGGCTGACAAGGAACGGACCGGCGATCACCGCGACGGCGAAGGCTGCCATCAGCGCGCTGCCGATGATCGCGGACGCGCTGCGTCGGTAGTTGTGAAAGAACTCGGAGCCGAGGAAACCCGTCATCATCATCTGCTCATTTCAGCCGGATCCGCGGGTCGATCAGCGTGTAGACGATATCGACGAGGAAATTGATGACCACAAAGATCAGCGCCACCAGCATCAGGTAGACCACGATCACCGGGCGGTCGGCG
The DNA here is from genome assembly GCA_020441165.1 of Sedimentitalea sp. Taxonomy (GTDB): domain Bacteria; phylum Pseudomonadota; class Alphaproteobacteria; order Rhodobacterales; family Rhodobacteraceae; genus JAGRMU01. The sequence goes on along the minus strand of JAGRMU010000453.1, from coordinate 1,632 downwards.
CGATAGATCGAATCGATCAGCAGCTTGCCCATGCCGGGCCAGGAAAAGATCGTCTCGGTGATCGTGGCGAAGGCGATCAGGTCGCCCAGTTGCAGGCCGAAGATCGTCACCACCGGGATCAGCGCGTTCTTCAGCCCGTGCCTGTAGAGCACGTCGCGCCGCGTCGCCCCCTTGGCGCGGGCGAATTTCATGAAATCCTGGCGCCCGACCTCCATCATGCCGGCCCGCGTCATCCGCAGCAGGATCGCCATTGTGCCCAGCGACAGGGTGATCGCCGGCAGGGCGATGTGGTGCCAGCCATCGAGGGTCAGCAGGCTGAGGCGAAAGCCGAAAAGCTCGGCCGTGTCGCCGCGCCCGGAGGACGGGAAGAGCCCGAGATTCACCGCGAAGAGGAAGATCAGCACCATGCCGACCCAGAAGCCCGGCAGGGAGATGCCCAGCAGCGATCCGGCCATGATCGTCCGGCTCAGGCGGCTCTCGGGGTTGGCGCCGGCATAGACCCCCAGCGGAATCGCCACCGCGATGGCCAGCGCCATGGCCACGAGGACCATCTCGAGGGTCGCCGGCAGGCGTTCGAGGATCAGCGTCATGGCGGGCTGGCGGAAGACATAGGACCGCCCGAAATCGCCCTGCACGAGGCTGGTCAGGAACTTCCAGTATTGCACCGGCATCGACTGGTCGAGACCCAGGAGGCGGCGGGCCTGGGCGATCTCGGCGTCGGTCGCGTCGTTGGGCACGACCATGAAGACCGGATCGCCGGAAAAGCTCATCATCAGGAACACGATGACCGAGACCGCCCAGAGCACAAGCGTCATCTGGATCAGCCGTTTGAGCAGATATCCGAGCATCGGCGGCGATCGGTCTTTCGCGAGAGGGAAGCGGAAACGAACGACCCCGGCGGAGATCTCCCCCGCCGGGGCCGTGGGGACTGCGGCTTATTCGACGTCCATGTCATAGGCCCAGATGAACTTGTCCACCCGCGGCTCCAGCGTCACGCCCTTGCGCACCGCATAGATGTCCTGCTCGTAATGCACGGGGATCATCGGGATGTCCGCCATCAGCAGCTTGGTGGCCTCCTGAAGGATCGCGTCCCGCTCGGCGATGTCCGGCGTCGCGTCCGCCTTGTCGAGCAGCGCGTCCAGGTCCGGATTGGAGTAGGAGCCGCGGTTGACCTGGCCGTACCCCTCCTTCTTGTCGCGGCTGTAGAACAGCGCGCCATACATCGATCCGGCATCGCCCGAGGGCACGTCCCAGCCGCTCATGATGAAGCTGGAATTGTCGGTAGGCACGCGGATGTAGCTCCAGAAATTCGACTTCGGCATGATGTTCAGCTTCAGCTCGATGTTGATCTTGGCCAGCATCGAGGCCAGCGCCTGGGCGATCTGCGCATCGTTGACATAGCGGTTGTTGGTGGCGTCCAGCGTCATGGTGAAGCCGTCGGGATACCCGGCCTCGGCCATCAGTGCCTTGGCCTTCTCGATGTCCACCGGGTACATCTCGCGGAAGTTCATGCCGTCGACATGGCCCAGATGCGAGGCCGGCACGTATTGATCGCTCGGCGTGGCCAGCCCGTTCATGACGATCTGGTTGATCGCACCCACGTCGATGGCCCGCGCGATCGCCTCGCGCACC
>JAGRMU010000452.1 GCA_020441165.1 Sedimentitalea sp. | reverse complement strand
GCCCCAGCAGGCGGTGGTGATCTCGGGCACGTCGGCGGTCTCGTCCATTTCGGGAAAAAGCACGGTCTGCGCCGGATCGAAGGCGTCGATGGCGAAGCGGTGGCGCGCATAGAGCGCGGCGAACCCCGCGCGCATCTCCGCCTCGGTGCCGCCCCAGAGCGAGCGGCCGGCGACGGTCATCCGGATGCCGGCATCGCGCAGCCATTCCATGCCCGCCAGCGTCGCGGCAAAGCTGCCCGGCCCGCGCTCGGCGTCATGCAGGTCCGGGTCGACGTGATCGACCGAGATCCGCAGCGTCAGCCGGTCGCCGAAACGCGCGGCCAGCTCGGCCAGCCCCGCCCGCATGGCCTTGCGCATCATCGGGCGCATGGCGTTGGTCAGGATCAGCACCGCGTGCCCGCGCGTGAGCGCCGCGCGCGCCATGTCGATGATCTGCGGGTTCAGGAACGGCTCGCCCCCGGTGAAGCCGATCTCGCGCACCGGCCAGGCGCGCGCCTCGATCTGGCCCAGGAAGTCCTCGACCTCGGCAGCGGTGAGATAGACCAGCGCGTCGTTGGTCGGGCTGCTGTCGATATAGCAATGCGCGCAGGTGATGTTGCACAGTGTTCCGGTATTGAACCACAGGGTTTCGGGATGGCTGAGCGCGACGCGCGCGCGCGGCTGCCCGCCCGCGGTCACCGCCGGGTCGCGGAACTTGGCCGTCGCCGGCCCCTGAGGATCCAAGTCTTTCATTTTGCCTGCCCGGATGATCGCGTGTTAGGAGGGGTCTAGCCGATCCGCGCGCGCCGGGCAAAGACCGCGCGGGGGCGCTGACACGGTTTTGAACGCGCCGTGTGACAGGGTGGTTGCCGGGCGGGACCGGAAAGGGAGCGAACATGGTCTCACGTGTCATACCGGTCGAACCCTTCGATCTGGTGATCTTCGGCGGCACAGGCGATCTGGCGCGCCGCAAGATCCTGCCGGCGCTGTTCCGACGCTTCTGCGCGGGGCAGATGCCCGCCGAGGCGCGGGTGATCGGCGCGGCGCGCGGCGACCATGGCAAGGACGGTTACCGCGCGCTCGTGGCGCAATCGATTCGCGAATTCTCGCCCGTGCGCTGTGACGAAGGCGCGCTGGGGCGCTTCCTGGAGGGCGTGGACTATGTCGCCATCGATGCGCGCGGCGCCGATGGCTGGTCCGAGCTTGCCGCCCGACTGGACGCGGACCGGGTACGCGCCTTCTATTTCTCTGTCGGCCCCAGCCTCTTCGGCGATCTCGCCGAACGGCTGCACGCCCATGGCATGGCCTCGGACAAGGCGCGGATCGTCGTGGAAAAGCCCTTTGGTCACGATCTGGACAGCGCGCGGGCGCTGAACGCCACGCTGGCCGCACACTTCCGCGAGGAGCAGATCTACCGGATCGATCACTACCTGGGCAAGGAAACGGTGCAGAACCTGATGGTGATCCGGTTCGGCAACATGCTGTTCGAGCCGCTGTGGAACAGCCAGTATGTCGATCACATCCAGATCACCGTGGCCGAGACGGTCGGCATCGGCGGGCGCGGCGACTATTACGACCGCGCCGGGGCGATGCGCGACATGATGCAGAACCACCTGATGCAGCTTCTTTGCCTGATCGCGATGGAGCCGCCGGCCAAGTTCGACCCCTCCGCGGTGCGCGACGAGAAGCTCAAGGTGATCCGCGCGCTCGATCCGGTCGAGCCGCATCACA
>JAGRMU010000451.1:2260-2756 GCA_020441165.1 Sedimentitalea sp. | reverse complement strand
TGATCGTGTCGATCACCAGGCTGCCCGAGTCCGAGGAGGTGACGAAGAACACCACCACCAGGATGATCCCGACGAAGGAGGTGATCGAGGCCAGCGGCAACTCGCCCAGCATCCGGAAGAGCTTCAGCTCGAGCGGCGCGTCCTGCGCCCCGGTGAAGCCGTCGGCGACGACCTGGTGGATCGCGGTGCCGCCGAAGACGCTCATCCACAGCACGCAGACGAGGCTCGGGATCAGCAGCACGCAGATCACGAACTCGCGCACCGTGCGGCCCCGGCTGACGCGGGCGATGAACATGCCGACGAAGGGCGACCAGCTGATCCACCAGGCCCAGTAGAAGGCCGTCCAGCCCTGGCTGAAGTTCACGTCCTCGCGCCCGAAGGGATTGGCGAGCGCCGGCAGGTATTCGACATAGGCCACCAGGCTGCTGGCAAAGCCGGTCAGGATCGCCAGTGTCGGGCCGACCAGCAGCACGAAGACCAGCAGCACGAAGGCAAG
>JAGRMU010000451.1:0-2207 GCA_020441165.1 Sedimentitalea sp. | reverse complement strand
GAGATCAGCGCCACGGCGGTGATCGCGGTGATCAGGATCACCTCGGTGCTGGAGCCGACCGGCACGCCGAAAAGCTCGTTCAGCCCGGCATTGGCCTGGGTCGCCCCGAAGCCCAGCGAGGTGGCCAGGCCGAAGAGCGTGGCGAAGACCGCCAGCGTGTCGATGACGTGGCCCGTCCAGCCCCAGACCCGCTCGCCGAAGATCGGGTAGAAGGCCGAGCGGATGGTCAGCGGCAGGCCCTTGTTGTAGGTGAAGAGCGCCAGCGACAGCGCCACGATGGCATAGATCGCCCAGGGGTGCAGGCCCCAGTGGAAGATCGTCGCGGCCATGCCCAGACGCACCGAGGCCGCCTCGTCCCCCGCGGCGGCGCCCAGCGGCGCCCAGTCGGTGCGCGCCCCGCCCTCCGAGGCGACCCCGCCGAACGCGGTCGAGAAATGGCTCATCGGCTCGGCCACGCCATAGAACATCAGCCCGATGCCCATGCCGGCGGCGAAGAGCATCGCGAACCAGCCGACATAGGTATAATCGGGCGTCGCCTCCTTGCCGCCCAGCCGCACCCGTCCCCAGGGCGAGACGATCAGGAACAGGCAGAACAGCACGAAGATGTTCGCCGAGGCCAGGAAGAACCAGTCGAAGGTGGCGGTGACCGCCGGGCGCAGCCAGCCGAACAGCGCCGCCGACTGCTCGGGCAGCGCCAGCGCGTAGAAGACGAAGGCGACGATGGAGACGCCCGAAACCAGAAAGACCGGATTGTGGATATCGAAGCCGAAGGGACCGAGCGTGCCTTCGACATTGTCCTGCCCGATCTCGTATTCGGTCTCGATGAGGTCCGAGTCGCCCTCGGGTTCGGGTATGCCCTGGTTGGCGGTGTCGTCGGTCATGTTGCCCTCCCGTTCTTTTTCGGATCACGCGCCGGTCCGGCGCGGGTCGCTCCCGCGTCAGTCATGCGGCCGCACGATCATCACCGACACGCCGGCATGCTGCGCCATGTGTCCGCCGTGATTGGGCACCAGCCAGTCCGCGATCCCCGGCACATGGCTGGCCATCACCACCAGGTCGGCACCGGTCTCCTTGCGCGCCTTCAGCAGCGTGTCGTCCAGGTCGACCGCCGGATCGTGGCTGATCATGCTGTGCGACGCGGCCCGGATGCCGCGTTTCTCGGCCTCGCCCCTGGCAAAGGCCTCGAGCCTGGCCGCGAATTCCTGCGGGTTGTGCGCCATCGGCCCCGGCGTCGGGGCGGTGACCGCGACATAGCAGACCTCGGCATCGTAATGGCGCGCCAGATCGGCCGCCACCTGCAACGCGCGCTCCAGACGCGCGACATGGGCCAGATCGACGGGGACCATGATCTTCTTGAACATGGGGGCTCGTCCTCCTTCCTGCTGCGGACGCACGCCGCTGGGGGCGGGTTGCGACCGCCCCTGCAAGGCCGGAAGCCTGGCAGGACCGACCCTGTAGGGCGGTTTCGTGCCTGTTACCGTAACGGCAACTTGGGGTTGTGAACACCCCCCTGCGGCAGATCGGTGCCCTTCAGCGACGCCGCGGCACCCCGGGCGCGGGGGTTCCGGCGCCCCGGGCGGCCCGCTCACGCGTTCACGTCGACCACCACCCGGCCGCGGACCTGCCCCTTCAGGATATCGGCGCCCAGCTTCGGCAGATCGCCCAGCGTCGCCGGCTGGATCATCGCCTGAAGCCTGTCCATCGGCAGATCGCGGGCGATGCGCTGCCAGGCCCGCAAGCGGTTGTCATGGGGCTGCATGACCGAGTCGATGCCCAGCAGGTTGACCCCGCGCAGGATGAAGGGCGTGATCAGCGCGCCCTCGATGGCCGCCCCCCCCGCCAGGCCGATGGCCGCGACCGAGGTGCCGTATTTCATCTGCTTGAGCACCCGCCCCAGCATCGCCCCGGCCACCGCGTCGACGCAGCCGGCCCAGGTCTCGGCCTCCAGCGGCTTGCGGGTGACCTCGGTCAGCTCCTCGCGCGGCACGATCCGCGTGGCGCCGAGCCCGGTCAGGTAATCGGCCGTCTCGGGGCGCCCGGTCACCGCGGCCACCTCATGGCCCAGATGCGCCAGGATCGCCACCGCGACCGAGCCGACGCCGCCCGCCGCCCCGGTCACCAGCACCGGCCCGTTGCCCGGCACCAGCCCGTGATCCTCCAGCGCCATGACCGCCAGCATCGCGGTGAACCCCGCCGTGCCCACCGCC
>JAGRMU010000079.1 GCA_020441165.1 Sedimentitalea sp. | reverse complement strand
CAGGACTGGTGCGTGCAGGCGATGCGCGAGGGACTTGGCCGCAAGTTCACCGGCACCTCGAACTGCCTGATCGCCATGCGCCGCGAGGTCGAGGCGATCGGCACCAATGCCCACGAGCTGCCGATGGTCTATTGCGCGCTGGCGCCCGACGATGCGGCCCTGGCGCGGGCGCCCTACGAGGTGCTGTCGGACTGGCACGAGGAGCACGAGGGCAACCTGCGCATCATCCTGCCCGACACTTATGGCACCAAGGGGTTTCTAGAGAACGCCCCCGACTGGCTGGCCGGCTGGACCGGCATCCGCGTCGACAGCGGCGATCCGGCCGCCGCCGCCGAGATCGCCATCGACTGGTGGATCTCGCGGGGCGAGGATCCGGCGCAAAAGCGGGTGATCTTCTCGGACGGGCTCGACGTGGACAAGATCGCCGAGCTGCACGCGCGCTTCTCGGGCCGGGTCAAGGTCTCGTTTGGCTGGGGCACGCTTCTGACCAACGATTTCCGCGGCCTGGTGCCGGATGACGCGCTGGCCCCCTTCTCGCTGGTCTGCAAGGCGGTTTCGGCCAATGGTCGCCCGACGGTCAAGCTGTCGGACAATCCCGAGAAGGCGATGGGTCCGCCCGAGGAGATCGCCCGCTACAAGCGGGTGTTCGGCGTGGGCGCGCAGCAGCCGGTCGAGGTCGTCGTCTGAAGGCTCAGCCGTGGAAGGCGGCCACGGTCTTGAGCTGCGAGAAGCCGTAGAGCGCCTCGAACCCCTTCTCGCGCCCGTGGCCCGACTTGCCGACCCCGCCGAAGGGAAGCTCGACTCCGCCGCCAGCCCCGTAGTTGTTGATGAAGACCTGCCCCGAGCGCAGGGCGCGCGCCAGCCGCATCTGCCGCGCGCCGTCGCGGGTCCAGATGCTGGCGACGAGGCCGTAATCGGTGCCGTTGGCGATGGCCACCGCCTCGGCCTCGGTCTCGAAGGGGATCAGCACCTGGACGGGGCCGAAGATCTCGTCCCGCGCCAGGGCATGATCCGCGGGCACATCGGCAAAGAGCGTGGGGCGCACATAGGCGCCGGCCTCGGGCGCGTGATCCACCAGCCGTCCCTGCCCGGCGACGGCCAGATCGCGGCCCCGCGCGAGAAAGCCGCTGACGATCTCCTTCTGGCGGGCCGAGATCAGCGGGCCGACGCGCAGGTCCTCGGCTGCCGGGCCGACGGTCAGCTCGGCATAGGCCTCGGCCATGCGGGCGCGCACCGCGTCGTAGATTCCGCGCTGCACCAGGATGCGCGAGGAGGCCGAGCAGGTCTGGCCGGCATTCTGCACCCCGGCATTCACGAGGAAGGGCAGCGCCGCGTCGATGTCGGCATCCTCGAAGACCAGTTGCGGCGACTTGCCGCCCAGTTCCAGCGTCACCGGCACCACGTTGCGCGCCGCCGCCGCCTGCACCAGCGCCCCGGTCGCCACCGAGCCGGTGAAGCTGATGTGCTGAACGCCCGGATGGCCCGCGAGCGCCGCGCCCGCCTCGGCGCCGAGCCCCGGCACGATGTTCAGCGCGCCGTCGGGCAGGCCCGCCTCTCGCGCCAGATGACCGAAGGCCAGCGCGGTCAGGCAGGCCTCCTCGGCGGGTTTCAGCACCGCCGCATTGCCCATGGCCAGCGCCGCGCCGACCGAGCGGCCGATGATCTGCATCGGGTAGTTCCAGGGCACGATATGGCCGGTCACCCCGTGCGGCTCGCGCAGCGTATAGACAGTGTAGCCGGCCAGGTAGGGGATGGTCTCGCCCATCACCTTGTCTGCGGCGCCGCCGTAGAACTCCATGTAGCGCGCCAGCGCCACCGCGTCGGCGCGCGCTTGGCTGAGCGGCTTGCCCACGTCCATCGCTTCGAGCGCGGCCAGGCCCTCCACCCGCTCCAGCACCTTCTGCCCGATCCGGGTCAGGATGCGGCCGCGCTCCAGCGCGCTCATCCGGCCCCAGTCGCCGGCCCGCGCAGCCTCGGCGGCCTGCACCGCGGCGTCGATGTCTGCCGCCGCGCCGCGGGCGATCCGGCAGATCTCGCTGCCGTCCGAGGGGTTGACCAGCGGCAGGGTGCGGCCATCGGCAGCCGCCTGCCAGGCGCCACCGATCAGGCAGCATTCGGGATCGAACCAGAGGGGATCAGGCATCGGCGGGGCTCCTTCGCAGGGTTTCGGGATCGGGCAGGCGCGGCGCGGCGGCGATCAGCGCGCGGGTATAGGGGTGCTGCGGGTCCGAGAACACCGCCTCGGTCTCGCCGGCCTCGATGATCTCGCCGGATTTCATCACCAGCACCCGGTCGGTGACGGTGCGCACCACGCCGAGGTCGTGGCTGATGAAGAGATAGGTCAGATCGTGGGCCCGGCAGAGATCGGCCAGCAGGTCGAGGATCCGGGCGCGGACTGAGACATCGAGCGCGCTGACCGCCTCGTCGAAAAGGATCAGCCTGGGGCGGATGATCAGGGCGCGGGCGATGGCGATGCGCTGNNGCGCTGGCCGCCCGAGAATTCGTGGATGTATTTGCCCGCGTCCTCGGGGGCGAGGCCGACCGCGGTCAGCGCCTCGGCGATCGCCGCCGCGCGGGCGGCGCCGGTGGGCGGATCGGGCAGCAGGTGGAAGGGTTCGGTGATCAGCTTTGCCACCCGGTGGCGTGGGTTGAACGAGCCGAACGGGTCCTGGAAGACCACCTGCATCTTGCGGCGCACCTCGGCATTGGCGCGCCGGCCCGAGAAGACCGGGGCGCCGTCGAGGCGGATCTCGCCGCCCTGGATCCGGTCGAGCCCCAGCAGCGCGCGGGTCAGCGTGGACTTGCCGCAGCCGCTTTCCCCGACCAGCCCCAGCCGTTCGCCACGCCGCAGCGAGAAGCTGACTTCGTTGACCGCGCGAAAATGCTGCGCCGGCGCGAAAAGCCTGCGGCGCGGCAGCTTGTAGTCGCGGATCACCCCGCGCACCTCCAGCAGCGGCTGGGGCGGCGGCGGCGGGGGCAGGGCGACGCGGTGGCGCGAGGCCTCGAAGAGCGCCTTGGTGTAGGGATGCTTCATGCCGGTGAGCAGCGCCGCGGTGGCGCCGGTCTCGACCACCTCGCCCGCGCGCATCACCGCGATGCGATCCGCCATGCCGGCGACCACCGCCAGGTCGTGGGTGATCATCAGCAGGCCCATGCCGAAATCGGCGACCAGGTCCTTCAGCAGCTCGAGGATCTGCGCCTGCGTGGTCACGTCGAGCGCGGTGGTCGGCTCGTCCGCGATCAGAAGCTTCGGGCGCAGCGCGATGGCCATGGCGATCACCACCCGCTGGCGCTGGCCGCCCGACAGCTCGTGCGGATAGCGGCCGAGCGGGAAGCGGTCTGCGGGCAGGCCGACCCGGTCGAGAACCTCGCGGGCGCGCGCCCGGGCGCTCGCCGGGGTCACCGCCTCCGCGCCGGAGGACGCATTGCGATGCACCAGGATGGTCTCGGCCACCTGATCGCCGATGGTCCGCACCGGGTTGAGCGCGGTCATCGGCTCCTGGAAGACCATGCCGATCTGCCGGCCGCGAATGCCGCACATCCCGGCCTCGGAGAGGCTCAGAAGATCGGTTCCCTCCAGCAGGATCCGCCCCGTCGCCGTGGCGCGCTCGGGCAGCAGGCCCATCACCGCCAGCGCCGTCATCGACTTGCCCGAGCCGCTCTCGCCGGTCACCGCGACGATCTCGCCGGGCGCCACGCCCAGGCTCACGCCCTTCAGGATCGGCGTCTTGTGTATGTTCAGGGACAGGTTCTCGATCTCGAGCAGGCTCATGTCCGCGCCACCCTCAGCCGCGGGTCCAGCCAGTCGCGCAGCCCGTCGCCCATCAGGTTCAGCCCCAGCACGGTGATCACGATCGCAAGGCCGGGGATCAGCGCCAGGTGCGGGGCGATGCCGACCATGGTCTGGGCGTCGGCCAGCATCCGGCCCCAGCTGGGCGTCGGCGGCTGCGCGCCCAGCCCGACATAGCTGAGGCCCGCCTCGGCGAGGATGCCGAGGCTGAACTGGATGGTACCCTGCACGATCAGCAGGTTGGCGACATTGGGCAGGATATGCTCGAGCGAGATGCGCGCGTCCGACTTGCCGGCGACCTGGGCGGCGAGGATGAACTCGCGCTCCCAGAGCGACAGGGCGGCGCCGCGGGTGATCCGGGCGAAGACCGGGATGTTGAAGATGCCGANNTGCCGATGGCGATGATCGCGTTGATCGCGCCGGCGCCGAAGACCGCGGTGATCAGGATCGCGATCACCAGGCTGGGGAAGGCGAAGACCAGGTCGTTGCCGCGCATGATCACCTCGTCCAGCCAGCTGCCCTTGCGGGCGGCGGCGGTCAGGCCCAGCGGCACCCCCAGCGCCATGCCGATGCCCACCGCGACCAGCGCGACGGCCAGCGAGGTGCGGGCGCCTACCATGATCATGCTGAAGATGTCGCGGCCGAAATGGTCGGTGCCGAAGAGATGCGCGCCGCCCGGCGGGCGCAGCTTCGCGGGGATGTCCATCGCCGCGTGATCGAAGGGCGTCCAGAGGAACGAGATCAGCGCCGCCAGCACCACCAGCGACGAGAGCGCGGCGCCGAGGATCAGGTTGCGGCTCATGTCCGGGCCCGCAGCCGGGGATCGACGGCGGCATAGGCCAGATCGACGGCGAAATTGACCACGATCACCGCGAAGACCAGCAGCATCACGACGCTCTCCACCACGATCAGGTCGCGGGCGCTGATCGCCTGGAAGACCAGCCGGCCGAGGCCGGGGAGGTAGAAGACCTGCTCGATGATGATCGCGCCGGCCAGCAGGAACGAGAATTGCAGCCCGATGATGGTCAGCACCGGGATCAGCGCGTTGCGCACACCGTGCCGCCACAGCGCCTGGCTGCGGGTCAGGCCCTTGGCGCGGGCGGTGCGCATGAAATCCTCGCCCAGGATGTCGAGCAGCGACGAGCGCATGACCCGCGCCAGGATCGCCGCCTGCGGCAGGGCCAGGCTGACCGCCGGCAGGGTCAGCGAGCGCAGCCCGGCCCAGAGCCCCTTGTCCCAGCCGGCGAAACCGCCGGCGCTGAACCAGCGCAGGTTGATCGCGAAGACCAGCACCAGCATCATCGCGAACCAGAAGTTGGGGATCGCAACGCCCAGCTGCGTCGCCCCCATCACCGCCGCGTCGCCCGCCCGGCCGCGGCGCGAGGCGGCATAGATGCCGGCCGGAAAGGCGATGGCGGTCGAGAGCGCCAGCGCGTAGAGCGCCAGCGGCAGCGACACCCAGAGCCGGTCGCCGATCATCTGTGCGACCGGCGTGCGATAGGTATAGGAGGTGCCGAAATCGCCGCGCAGCATCCCGCCGATCCAGTCGAGATACCGCTGTCCCTTGGACACGTCGAGACCGAGCTCGGCGCGCAGCGCGGCCACCGTGTCGGGTTGCGCGTTCAGCCCCAGCATGTAGCTGGCCGGATCGCCCGGCGCCACCTCGATGACGAAGAAGATCACCAGGCTGGCGACGGCCAGGCTGAGGGCGAGGGACATCAGGCGTTTGAGGGCATAGCGCAGCATCGCGGTCAGGTTAGGGGCGCCGCGCGGTGCGGTCCAGTGGCAAGCCCGCCGCTGCGCCCGGCTAGAACCGAAACCCCGGAAGCTGCGCGAAGGCGGCGCGCAGCGCCTCGCCCCAGCCCTTCGAGACCATATCGAAATAGGGATCGTCCGCCTCGATGCGGCCCTGCCGGCCGATCTCCATCCGGCCCGCCGGGACGGTCTGATAATCCAGCGGCAGGCCCACCGAGAGATTGGCCTTGATGGTCGAATCGAAGCTGACCAGCAGCAGCTTGATCGCCTCCTCGAAGCTCATCGCGGCGTCATAGGCGCGTACCAGGATCGGCTTGCCGTACTTGGTCTCGCCGATCTGGAAGAACGGGTTGTCGGGCGAGGATTCGATGAAATTGCCCTCCGGATAGATCATGAACAGCCGCGGCGGGCTGCCGGCGATCTGGCCGCCGACGATGATCGTCGCCCCGAAGGCGGCATCGGCGGTGGCGCCGGTGGGGGCGTGCGACTGGATGACTTCGCGCAGCGTCTGCCCGACGATGCGGGCGGCCTGGAACATCGACGGCGCCTCGAGGATCGAGGGGTTGCGGTCTTCGGGGGCCTTGGTGCGCTCGTCCAGCAGGCTGACCACCGATTGCGTGGTTGCCAGGTTGCCGGCGGTCATCAGGGTGATCACCCGCTCGCCCGGCACCTCCCAGCTGTGCATCTTCTTGGCCTGGCTGACGTTGTCGATCCCGGCATTGGTCCGGGTGTCGGACATGAACACCAGGCCCTGGTTCAGCTGCACTCCGACGCAATAGGTCATCTTCCGCAATCCCGCTCAGCGAATCATCCGATCCGTCCGGAACCGGGTAGGACGCGCCGGATCGCTTGTAAACGTCATTGCTGCTGGACCTGCAGGCTCACGTTCAGCGTCTCGTGCCCCTGGCCGAAGCGCATCCCCGAGACCGGCGCCGCCTGGCGATAGTCGAGCCCCGTCGCCACCCGCACATAGCGCGCATCCGGCGCGATGCAGTTCGAGACGTCGAAGCCGACCCAGCCCAGCTGAGCGACATGGGCCTCGGCCCAGGCATGGCTGGCGGTCTGCTCGATGCGGTCGTTCATCATCAGGTAGCCGCTGACATAGCGGGCGGGAAATCCCATCAGCCGCGCGGCGGTCAGGAAGATGTGCGCATGGTCCTGGCAGACCGCGTGCCCGGCCTCGAGCGCCTGCTCGCTGGTCAGGTCGGACGCCTCCTGGTCGGTCGAATAGGGCACCTGGTCGATGACATGCGCCGACAGGGCGTGCAGCAGCTCCAGGTCCGGCAGCTCGCGGTCAAGCTCGCGGATCAGCGCGCGGCTCAGCGGGCCGGCGCGGGTCAGGTCGGTGCTGCGCTGGAACAGCCAGAGTGGCACGAAGCCGGTCTGCTGGCCGACGATACCGTGATGATCCTCGACCTCGACTTCGCCCTCGCAGCGGATCACGAAATCGCTCTCCCCGGCATCGAAGCTGATCAGGTCGACTGTGTTGGCATGTTCGTCCTCGTAGCTCACCTCGTGCTTGCCGCCGTCGATGCCGATATCCCAGCTCAGCACCTGCTGGCCGGGCCGCGACTTGGGCCGCAGCCGCAGCTGCTGCAGCCCGTAGGAGACCGGGCGATCGTAGTGATACGAGGTGGTGTGAGAGATCTTCAGCTGCATGATGTCACTCGTTGAACCTGTAATCGCGCTCGATCTGCAGGCCGAGCGCCTGGCTGTCGGTCAGAAATTCGGTGACGAACTCGTGCAGGCCGTGCTCGAAGATCGCGTCGATGTCGTTGTCGGTGAAGCGCTGGCTGATCCGGGCGGCCAGGTCGTGGCTGGGCATCCGCCGGGCGTATTGGCGTTCCAGATAGCGCATGTTGCCGACGATCTTGGCATAGCAGAAGGCCAGCGAGCGCGGCAGGCGGTGATCGAGGATCAGGAACTCGGCGATGCTGCGGGCGTCCGGGTCGCCCTCGTTGACGGTCTGGTAGGC
>JAGRMU010000450.1 GCA_020441165.1 Sedimentitalea sp. | reverse complement strand
GCCGAAACCCGCGTGGCGGGCGGCATGTCGAGGGTGATCAGCCCTTCGGGATAGCCCGGCCCGATGGCGACCTTCTCCATGTAGACGTCGGGGGCGTGCAGCATCGAGCCGCGTGGGCCCATGGCGATCACCGTCAGCGCGTTCGGCATGTCCTTGGCGGTGAGCGTGGTGCCCTCCAGCGGATCGAGCGCGATGTCGACGCCGGGGCCGTTGCCGGTGCCGACCTCCTCGCCGATATAGAGCATCGGCGCCTCGTCCCGCTCGCCCTCGCCGATCACAACGACCCCGGCGATGTCCAGCAGGTTCAGCTGCTGGCGCATGGCGTTGACGGCGGCCTGGTCGGCGGCCTTCTCGTCGCCGCGCCCGATCCAGTCGGCACTGGCGATGGCGGCCTGCTCGGCCACACGGGCAAGGCCGAGCGACAACATGCGGTCATTGAAATCTCGTGGAGTGGACATGAGCCTGAAATCCTTTGCCGGAAAAGGGACATCTGTCGTCTAGCCCGCCCCCCCGCCCGCGTCCAGCATGGCGGCGCTAAATCGACCGAGAAAGCGTCGCTTCGCGCAGGAACATCTGCACCAGCAGACCGATCATCAGGCCGTTCAGAAGGTGCCACATGAAGTGCGTGCCCAGTGGCAGCGCTTCGCACAGGTCGCGGTCGAGCGTGCGGAAGATCAGCGACAGCAGGAACACGCCGGTCGCCGCAAGAACCCAGGGCGCCGCGGGATGGCCGCGCCGCCGCGTGAGGATGGCAAAGACGATGAGTGCAACCAGCGCCGGCGCATATTGCCCCGATCCGTTCAGCGGATCGGGCGCGGCCTGCGCCGCCGACGCGCCTTCGCCGCTGGCCAGAAACACCAGCGTCAAGACCGCCGCCCCCACCACGACAAGCGCGACCCGCGCCACCCGCCGCGCCGCCATGCCGCCGATGTAGCGCATCGCGGCGATGACAAAGACCGCGACGAAGCTCCAGATCGGCAGCGTGTCGGCCAGTTCGCTCCAGCCATTGGCGAAGGTGTGGAAGAGGAAGGAGCCTACCCCGATCAGCCCCGCCATGACGATCAGCAGCCACGCGACCGGGTGCGACACCCCCAAATGCCGCGCCGTCAGCGCGCCCCACAGGGCGGCGGCGACGAAGGATAGATTGGTCAGCGCATTGACCGGCTCGGCCCAGAAGCCGGGCGCGAGCCGCTCACAATAGATGTCGACAGCTGCCAGCCAGTCCACCGCCGTTCAGGCTTCCTCGATGCGCAGCGCCACGGGCGCGCCGGCCAGCACCCCGGTGCCCTGCATCGCCTCGAGCGCCTCGTTGAGCATGGTGCGGGTGGTCTTGTGGGTGACGATCAGCACCGGCGCGGTGGTCTCGGCATGTTCGTACTGGCGCATCCGGTCGATCGAGACGCCGGAATTGCCCAGGGTGGCGGCGATCTTGGCCAGCGCGCCGGGCTTGTCCATCAGCGCCATGCGCAGGTAGTAGGGCGCCGGCAGGCCGGTATGGGCGGCGGGCGCGTCGGCCAGGCTGGCGGCGGGCTGGCCGAAGACCGGCAGGCGGAAGCCGCGCGCCAGATCGCAGACGTCCCCCATGACCGCGCTGGCGGTCGGGCCCATGCCGGCGCCGGGGCCGCGCAGCACGATCTGCTCGACCGCGTCACCCTCGATCACCACCATGTTGGTGCCGCCTTGAAGCTGGCCCAGCGGCG
The DNA here is from genome assembly GCA_020441165.1 of Sedimentitalea sp. Taxonomy (GTDB): domain Bacteria; phylum Pseudomonadota; class Alphaproteobacteria; order Rhodobacterales; family Rhodobacteraceae; genus JAGRMU01. The sequence continues at coordinate 327 of JAGRMU010000450.1, read as the reverse complement.
AGGCGGCGGGCACCAGGCAGGGCTGCATACGCTGCACCAGCCCGCGCGCGCTGCGCTGCGCCACGCCCAGCAGCTTGATGCGATAGCCCATGTCGGCGGCATGGCGGATGTCCTCGATGGCGATGCGCTCGATCCCCTCGATCTCGATGCCGGCGAAATCGGGCCTTGTGCCGAAGGCGATGGCGGCGAGGATCGCCAGCTTGTGCCCGGCGTCGATGCCGCCCACGTCGAGGGTCGGGTCGGCCTCGAGATAGCCCAGGTCGGCGGCTTCCTGGAACACCGTCTCATAGGCGAGGCCGGCATCCTCCATCCGGGTCAGGATGTAGT
>JAGRMU010000449.1 GCA_020441165.1 Sedimentitalea sp. | reverse complement strand
CGATCCGCGCGATCCCTTCCACGTGCCGCTGCCTTGGCGCGGCGCGCCGCTGGACGGGCCGATCCGCGTCGGTTTCACCAAGGAAACCTACGATTTCGAGCTGCATCCCGAGGTCTCGCTGGCCCTCGACGCGGCCCGCGACGCGCTGACCGAGGCGGGCTATCAGGTCGAGGAGGTGGCGACCCCCTCGGCCCGCGAGGCCGGACTGGCCGGATACCGGGCGCTGATGGGCGAGGTCCAGGCGCTGATGGGGCCGGACATCGAGACATACGGCTCGGCCACGATCCAGGCGATCTTCGCCGAGTATTTCGCCCAGTTCCCGCCCTACGAAGGGGACGCGCTGTTGCGGATGATGGCCGAGCGCACCCGCTTCGCGCGCGACTGGTCGCTCTTCCTCGACCGCTACCCGCTGGTGCTGACCCCGTTCCTGCCGCAGCCCTTCTTCGGTCCCGACCGCGACACCGAGGGTGCCGAGGGCGTGCGCGAGGCGCTCGGCTCGGCGCTCTGGTCCTACGCGATGAACTTCATGGGCCTGCCCGCCGGCTCGGTGCCGGCGCGTCTGGCCGAGCTGCCGAAAGGCCCGCAGCCGATCAACGTGCAGATCGTCGGGCGGCGCTGGCGCGAGGACCTGGTGGTCGATGCCTGCATCGCCATCGAGGCGCGGCTGGGCCGGATGTGCGACGCGCTCTGGGAGCGGATGGGCTGAGCCGGCGGCACTCCCGCCGGCCCCACGCAATACGGACGCGAGGTTCAATCCCCCGCGCCCGTCAGGTGCTAAAATGCCTACTCTTGAATCTCACTCCAGCGTTCGTTTCATCCACCGAAGTACTGACTACAGTAAGGAACGGGTACCATGGCGGGCGTAACGCCTCTGTGACCTTGGTCACACAAAGGTTGAAGAACCTCGAAACCCGGCGCGTTTTTCCCTTTCAGCCCGGAAAACCGCCGCGGATTTGATGTGAATTGCGAAGGATCGCGCCCGGCCGATGCCTCAGGTGAACTGCTCGGAGATCAGCCGCTCTTCCAGACCATGGCCGGGATCGAAGAGGATGCGGTGGGCGATGCGTGGCTCGGACCGGATCTCGACCCAGTCGATCTCGGTGATCGATTCCGAATCGGCCACCGCCATCACCGGCCGCTTGTCGGCCTCGATCACGTCGAAGCGGACCTGCGCCGTCTTCGGCAGCAGCGCCCCCCGCCAGCGCCTGGGCCGGAACGCGGCGATGGCGGTCAGCGCCAGCACGTCCGCCCCGATCGGCAGGATCGGGCCATGCGCCGAGTAGTTGTAGGCGGTCGAGCCCGCCGGCGTCGCCAGCAGCGCCCCGTCGCAGGCCAGCTCGGCCAGGCGCAGCCGCCCGTCGACGCTGATCCGCAGCTTGGCCGCCTGTGGCCCGGCGCGCAGCAGCGACACCTCGTTGATCGCCAGCGCCTCGTGCAGATTGCCGGTCTGGTCCATCGCCCGCATCGCCAGCGGGTTGATCACCGCCTCTTCCGCCGCGCGCAGCCGGTCCATCAGGTCGCTCTCGCTGTATTCGTTCATCAGGAACCCGATGGTGCCGCGGTTCATCCCGTAGACCGGCGCCGGCAGGTCCTGCGTCGCGTGCAGCGTGCGCAGCATGAACCCGTCGCCGCCCAGCGCCACGATCACGTCCGCCGCCTCGGGAGGGGCATCGCCATAGCGCCCGATCAGCGCGGCGCGGGCGGTCTGGGCCACCGGCGCGGAACTGGCCATGAAGGCGATCTTCAAGCTCATCGTGACCCGGGTCCGGTGCTGCCTCGTCGCGGCGAAGACAAGCACACCTTGCCGGACATGGCCAGCCTTGCCGCTGAAACCGCCCGAAAAGTCGGTTTGCCGCCTTTCCCGGCGCGGCGCTTTCGGCTAGGCACGCGGCACCACCGCCCGTCCCCGCAGCACTCGGAGCATGCCATGACCGCGCCCACCCGTGACCCCGGCTTTTTCACCGCCCCGCTCAGCCAGCGCGATCCCGAGCTCTTCGCCGCGATCACCGGCGAGCTTGGCCGGCAGCGCGACGAGATCGAGCTGATCGCCAGCGAGAACATCGTCTCGGCGGCAGTGCTCGAGGCGCAGGGCTCGGTGCTGACCAACAAGTATGCCGAAGGCTATCCGGGCCGGCGCTACTATGGCGGCTGCGACTTCGTGGACGTGGCCGAGACCCTGGCCATCGAGCGCGCCTGCAAGCTTTTCGACTGCGCCTTCGCCAACGTGCAGCCGCATTCCGGCAGCCAGGCCAACCAGGGCGTGTTCCAGGCGCTGCTCAGCCCCGGCGACACCATCCTCGGCATGTCGCTCGATGCCGGCGGCCACCTGACCCACGGCGCCAAGCCGAATCAGTCGGGCAAGTGGTTCCACGCGGTGCAATACGGGGTGCGCCGCCAGGACAACCTGCTGGACTACGACCAGGTCGAGGCGCTGGCAAAAGAGCACAAGCCCAAGCTGATCATCGCCGGCGGCAGCGCCATCCCGCGCCAGATCGATTTCGCCCGGATGCGCGCCATCGCCGACATGGTCGGAGCGATCCTGCACGTGGACATGGCCCATTTCGCCGGTCTGGTGGCGGCGGGCGCGCATCCCTCGCCCTTCCCGCACGCCCATGTGGCGACCACCACCACCCACAAGACCCTGCGCGGCCCGCGCGGCGGGATGATCCTGACCAATGACGAGGAGATCGCCAAGAAGGTCAACTCGGCGATCTTCCCCGGCATCCAGGGCGGCCCGCTGATGCACGTGATCGCCGCCAAGGCGGTCGCCTTCGGCGAGGCGCTGGAGCCCTCGTTCAAGGCCTATGCGCAGCAGGTGATCGCCAATGCCCAGGCGCTCAGCGACCAGCTGATCAAGGGCGGGCTCGACACCGTGACCCATGGCACCGACACCCATGTGGTGCTGGTCGATCTGCGCCCCAAGGGGGTCAAGGGCAACGCCACCGAAAGCGCCCTCGGACGCGCCCATATCACCTGCAACAAGA
>JAGRMU010000078.1 GCA_020441165.1 Sedimentitalea sp. | reverse complement strand
CTCGGCCGAGGTCGACATCCAGTGCTCCTGGGTGGACGGGCAGCTGCGCATCGGAGAGGGCGACGGCTGGATGGAGGTGCTCGGCTCGGGCATGGTTCATCCCAACGTGCTGAAGGCCGGCGGGATCGACCCGACCCGCTGGCAGGGCTTCGCCTTCGGCATGGGCATCGACCGTCTGGCGATGCTGAAATACGGCATCCCCGACCTGCGGGCCTTCTTCGACAGCGACCTGCGCTGGCTGCGGCACTACGGCTTCGCGGCACTGGACGTGCCGACGTTGCATGGCGGCCTCTCGCGATGACGTAGGGCGGGGTTCACCCCGCCGCTCCCGGTCAACGGCGGGGTGAACCCCGCCCTACCAAACGGAACAAGCGACATGAAATTCACCCTCTCCTGGCTCAAGGACCATCTCGACACGCAAGCCGCGCTGGACGAGATCGCCGAGGCGCTCACCGATCTGGGGCTCGAGGTCGAGGGCGTCACCAACCCCGCCGCGAAGCTTGCGGATTTCACCCTCGGCAAGGTGCTGAGCGCGCAGAGCCATCCCGATGCCGACCGGCTGCGGGTCTGCCAGGTCGAGACCGACGAGGGGGTGAAGCAGATCATCTGCGGCGCCCCCAATGCCCGCGAGGGGATCACCGTGGTGGTCGCCAAGCCGGGCGTCTACGTGCCTGGCATCGACACCACCATCGGCGTCGGCAAGATCCGCGGCATCGAGAGCTTCGGGATGATGGCCTCGGAGCGGGAAATGGAGCTCTCCGACGAGCATGACGGCATCATCGAGCTGCCCTCGGGCGAGGTCGGCGAGCGTTTCATAGACTGGCTGGCCGAGAACGATCCCGCCAAGGTCGACCCGGTGATCGAGATCGCCATCACCCCCAACCGCCCCGACGCGCTGGGGGTGCGGGGCATCGCCCGCGATCTGGCGGCGCGCGGTCTGGGCAAGCTGAAACCGCGCGATTGCGAGCCGGTGCCGGGCGAATATACCTGCCCGATCAAGGTCTCCATCGACGAGGATACGGCTGACGGCTGCCCGCTCTTCGCCGGGCGGCTGATCCGCGGCGTGCGCAACGGTCCTTCCCCGCAATGGCTGCAGGACATCCTGCGCGCCATCGGGCTGCGGCCGATTTCGGCGCTGGTCGATATCACCAACTTCTTCACCTATGACCGCAACCGCCCCTTGCACGTCTTCGATGCGGGCAAGGTCGCGGGCGATCTGCGCATTCACCGGGCGAAGGGCGGTGAGCGGCTGATGGCGCTTGACGACAAGGAATATGCTTTCCAGCGCGGGATGATGGTGATCTCGGACGACAGCGGCCCCGAGAGCATCGCCGGGATCATGGGCGGGCTGGCCACCGGCGTGACCGCCGAGACCACCGACGTGTTCCTGGAAAGCGCCTATTGGGATGCCGTGCAGATCGCGCTGGCCGGGCGGGCGCTGAAGATCAATTCCGACGCGCGCTATCGCTTCGAGCGCGGTGTCGATCCGGCCTTCACGCTGGAGGGGCTGGAACATGCCACGCGGATGATCCTCGATCTCTGCGGCGGCGAGGCCTCGAACGTGGTGGTCGCCGGCAAGGTGCCCGATACGCGGCGCGCCTACCGGCTGGACGCGGCGCGGGTGCGCAGCCTCGTGGGCATGGACATCCCCGAGGCTGAGCAGCGCCAGACCCTGACCCGGCTCGGCTTCAAGCTGGAGGGGGACATGGCGCAGGTCCCGTCCTGGCGCCCCGACGTGCAGGGCGAGGCCGATCTGGTCGAGGAGGTGGCGCGCATCGCCTCGCTGACCCGGCTGGAGGGCCGCCCGCTGCCGCGCGTCACCCCCGGCGTGCCGCGCCCGGTGATGACGCCGCATCAGCGCCGCTCGCAGGCGGCGCGGCGGACCTGCGCGGCGCTGGGATACAACGAATGCGTCAGCTATTCCTTCATCGACCAGGCCAGCGCCGCGCTCTTCGGGGGTGGCAGCGAGGACACCCGGCTGGAGAACCCGATCAGCGCCGAGATGAGCCACATGCGTCCTGCGCTGCTGCCCGGGCTGCTGCAGGCGGCGGCGCGCAACCAGGCGCGCGGCTTCATGGATCTGGCGCTCTTCGAGGTCGGCCCGGCCTTTCACGGCGGCGAGCCGGGCGAGCAGCACGATCTGGTCAGCGGGCTGCTGGTCGGGCGCACCGGGCCCAAGGATGTGCATGGCGCGTCGCGCCCGGTCGACATCTATGACGTCAAGGCCGATGCCGAGGCGGTGCTGTCCGCCATCGGCGCCCCGGCCAGAGCGCAGATCCGGCGCGGCGCGGCCGCCTGGTGGCACCCGGGCCGGCACGGGATGATCTGCCTCGGTCCCAAGGTGCTGGGGGTCTTCGGCGAGCTTCACCCGCGGGTGCTGGCGGCGATGGACGTGAAGGGGCCGGCGATGGGCTTCACCCTCTGGCCCGCCGAGGCGCCGACCGCCCGCAAGTCGGGCGCCACCCGCAGCGCGCTGGCGCTGCGCGACCTGCAGCCGGTCGAGCGCGATTTCGCCTTCGTCGTCGACGAGGCGGTCGAGGCGCTGGCGCTGGTCAACGCCGCCGCCGGCGCCGACAAGACGCTGATCGACGAGGTGCGCGTCTTCGACGAGTTCATCGGCGGCCGTCTCGGCGCGGGCAAGAAGTCGCTGGCGATCACCGTGCGGCTGCAACCCACCGAGAAGACGCTGAAGGAGGCCGAGATCGAGGCGGTCAGCGCCCGCATCGTCGAGAAGGTCGCAAAGGCCACCGGCGGGGTGCTGCGCGGCTGAGGCTGGAAGCGGCGCCGCGCCTGCGGCATACTGCGCGCCGGACGAGGACGCGAGGAGATCGGCATGTTCCGGGACCGGGCCGAAGCGGGCGAGGCACTGGCCGAGGCGGTGGCACGCGCCGCGCCGCCGGATCCCGTGGTGCTGGCCCTGCCGCGCGGCGGCGTGCCGCCGGGCGCGCAGGTGGCGCGGCGTCTGGGCGCCGAGCTCGACCTGCTGCTGGTGCGCAAGATCGGCCTGCCGGGCCATGACGAGCTGGCCGCCGGGGCGCTGGTGGACGGCGATCCGCCGACGATCCTCTTCAACGACGAGGTGCTGCGCGCCTCGGGGCTGAAGGGGTCCGATTTCGACGCCCGCATCGCCGCGCTGCGGGCCGAGATCGCGCGGCGCCGGGCGCTCTACCTGAAGGACCGCGCGCCGGTCCCGCTGGCGGGGCGCACCGCGATCCTGGTCGACGACGGCGTGGCCACCGGCGCCACCGTCCGCACCGCCATCCGCGCCCTGCGCGCGCGGGTGCCCGGGCCGGACGCGATCTGGGTGGCGGTGCCGGTGGCCCCGCGCGACACGCTGC
>JAGRMU010000077.1:1124-2565 GCA_020441165.1 Sedimentitalea sp. | reverse complement strand
TGACCAAGTTTCCGATCATCCAGGCAATGCTGGCGGTGCCGCGCGAGATCTTCGTGCCCGACGCGCAGCGCGAGGCCGCCTATGCGGGCGAGAACCTCCCGCTGGGCCGCGACCGCGTGCTGCTCGATCCGCGGACACTGGCCAAGATCCTCGACGGGCTGGACGTGCGCAACGACGACCTGGTGCTCGATGTGGGCAGCGCCCTGGGCTATTCCGCCGCGGTGGTGGCGCTGATGGCGCAGGCCGTGGTGGCCCTCGAAGAGGACGAGGCGATGGCCGGCGAGGCGCAGACCCTGCTCTCCGAGATCGGCGCCGACAACGTGATCGTTCAGGCCGGGCCGCTGGCCGAGGGCGCCGCCGAGCACGGACCCTATGACGTGATCGTCGTGCAGGGCGGGGTCGAGGAGGTGCCGGCGGCGCTGATCGACCAGCTCAAGGAAGGCGGCAGGATCGCCTGCCTGTTCATGGACGGCGCCCTGGGCGCGGTGCGCATCGGTTACAAGACCGGGGGCGGCGTGTCCTGGCGGTTCGAGTTCAATGCCGGCGCTCCGGTGCTGCCGGGGTTCCGGAAGGAAAGGGCGTTCGCGCTCTGACGATCGTCGCCCGCAATGTCGGGGCGGCTTGACTTGCGTTCGTGCTGGAAAGGGGGCCAACCCCTCGCGATCGGACGCATCTTGGAGGCAAGGATGCGCAGGGCAGCAACAAGATATCTGCGGGCAGCCGGGGCCGTCGCCCTGGGTCTGGCCATCGTGGCGGGCAATCCGGGGCCGGTACGCGCCGAGAACCTCGCCGACGCGCTGGTCGGGGCCTACAACACCAGCGGGTTGCTGGAACAGAACCGGGCGCTGCTCCGCGCCGCGGACGAGGATGTGGCGCTGGCGGTCTCCGCGCTGCGGCCGATCCTCGATTTCACCGCCCGCGTCACCCGCGACGTGAACGAGGGGCGCACCGATCTGGGGCGCTTCAACACCGGCCTGACCCGCGCCTTTGCCGGGCTCAGGGCCGACTGGCTGATCTATGACGGCGGCGCCCGCAGCCTCGGCGTGCAGGCGGCGCAGGAAACTGTGCTGGCCACCCGGCAGGCGCTGATCTCGGTCGAGCAGCTGATCCTGTTCCGGGCGGCCGGCGCCTATGTGAACGTCGTTCTGCAGACCGAGAACGTCACCTTGCGCGAGAACAACGTGCGGGTGCTCGAGGAGGAACTGCGCGCCGCGCAGGACCGTTTCGAGGTCGGCGAGGTGACCAAGACCGACGTGGCGCTGGCCGAATCCCGGCTCGCTGCCTCGCAGAGCAGCCTGGCCGCCGCCCGCGGCGCCCTCGACAGCGCGCGCGCCGAATATGTCAACGCGGTGGGGCGCCAGCCCGGCGCGCTGGACAAGACGCCGCCGATGCCCGCGGTCGCCAAGTCGATTCCCGAGGCCGAGGCGGTGGCGGTGCGCAA
>JAGRMU010000077.1:0-970 GCA_020441165.1 Sedimentitalea sp. | reverse complement strand
CGCAATGCCGGGATCTCGCTGTCGATGCGCCAGCCGATCTATCAGGGCGGGGCGCTGGCGGTGAACGTCCGCCGCGCCATGGCCACGCGCGACGCGGTGCGCGCCAACCTGCTGACCGTGCAGCGCGACGTGGTGCAGAACGTGAACGACGCCTACGTCCGGCTGGAGGTCGCCAAGGCCAGCCTCGAGGCGACCAAGGAGCGGGTCCGCGCCGCCCAGGTCGCGTTCGAGGGCATCCGCGAGGAGGCGACGCTGGGCGCGCGCACCACGCTCGACGTGCTGACCGCCGAGCAGGAGCTTCTGAACGCGCTGACCACCCAGATCTCGGACATCTCCGAGCAATACATCGCGACCTACCAGCTGCTGGCGAGCCAGGGCCTGCTGACCGCCGAGAAGCTTGGGCTGGCGGTGCAGATCTATGATCCGACGATGTATTACAAGCTGGTCAAGGACGCCCCCGCCGCCCTGTCGCGGCGCGGCCGCGACCTCGACCGGGTGATCGAGGCCCTCGGCAAGAAGTAAGGCCGCGCAGCGCGCCCGTGACCGGCGGCGGCGCGTCAGCTGCGCCCGCCGCCCAGCACCGCCGTCGCCTCGATCTCGACCAGCGCCCGGTCCTCGATCAGAGCGGCGACCACGACCATGGTCATCGCCGGAAAATGCCGCCCCAGCACCCGGCGATAGGCCGCGCCGACCTCGGCCTGGCGAGCCAGGTACTCGGCCTTGTCTGTCACGAACCAGGTCAGCCGGACGATGTCCGCGACCTCGCCGCCGGCAGCCTCGACGATACTGCGGATGTTGGACAGCGCCTGTTCCATCTGGCCGACGAAATCGTCGGTCCGGAAGACCTGGGCCGCGTCCCAGCCGATCTGCCCGCCGACATGCAGCGTGCCGTCGCTGGCCAGAACGCCATTGGCATAGCCCTTCGCCTTGGCCCAGCCCTCGGGTTGAACGATCTCGTGCGGCATCATTC
>JAGRMU010000448.1 GCA_020441165.1 Sedimentitalea sp. | reverse complement strand
CGGCCCGGCCCCCTTGCGCCGCGAAACCTCCCCGCGCCGCGCCTTGGTGCCGAAGCCACAGGTCGGCCGAATCCTCTGCGGTCGAGTGTTCAATCCCGCGTCAACTTGCTAAGTCTCGCGCAAACCGAAGCGATGCGAGGACCGCCGGGTGCCCAGACTGCTTTCATTCGCCCTGGCCCTGTGCCTTGCCCTGGGCGTGCTGTCCGCCCCGGTGCTGACCGCCGCCCAGACGACCCCCGAGGCCGCCCCCGCCCTGCCCGACCCGCTGACCCCCGACGCCGCGCGCGACATGCTCGCCCGGATGTCCGACGACCAGGTGCGCGGCATGCTGCTCGAGCGGCTCGACGCGGTCGCCGCGACCGAGGCCGCCGACGAAACGCCCGCCTCCGCCGGCCTCTTCGCCACCATCGGCACGCTCTGGACCGCCTTCTACCTGCCGATCCTCGGGGCCTTCCGGGCACTGCCGCACCTCTTCTCGAGCGAGGCCAGGGCAATCGGCAACTTCCTGCGCGCCTTCGAAAGCCCGCAGCTGCTGATGATGTTCGTTTATACCGGCATCGCCCTCGCCGCCGGCCTCGCGGCGGAAATCATCGTCAACCGCCTCGCCCGCGCCTGGCGCGGCCAGGTGGCGCTCGGCGCCGAGCCGGACCTTGCCAGCACCCTGCGCTATCTCTTCGGCCGGTTCATCCGCGAGCTGCTCGGCCTCGTCGCCTTCTACATCGTGCTGCGCACCGTCGGGCTGGCGCTGCTCAGCCCGCAGCAGATCGTCTTCGCCGCCCCCGCCGTCACCCTGCTGATCTGGCTGCCGCGCCTTGCCGCGGCACTGGCGCGCTTCGTGCTCTCCCCGGCCCAGCCCGAGCTGCGCCTGGTCAATCTCGACGATCACTGGGCGCGTTACCTCTATCACCACCTGGTGGGGCTGGTCCTGCTGGTCGGCGTCGGCAGGTTCGTGGTCGGTTTCAACATCGATTACGGCGTACCGATCACCGAAACCCGCATCGCCTTCTGGTTCAGCACCGCCGTTCATGTCTATGTCGGATTCATCGCCTGGTCCTCCCGCGACGGGCTCTACGAGCTGATCCTCGGCCGCGATCCCGACCGCACGGCCTTCGACGAGGCGGTGGCGCGCTACTATCCGCATTTCGCGCTGGCGCTGACCGCCGGCCTCTGGGTGCTGGTGCAGATCATGGTCGGCCTCGGCAATACCAACCGCCTGCTGACGGCGCCGCACTTCACCACCATGTTCTGGCTGCTGATGGTCCCCGCTCTCGACACGCTGATCCGCGGCATCGTCATGCATGTGCTGCCGCCGATGATCGGCGAGGGACGCGTCGCCGAAACCGCCTATCGCAAGACCAAGCGCAGCTACATCCGCATCGGCCGGGTGGTGCTCTGGGCCATCGTCATCCTGCTGATCGCCGGCGCCTGGGA
>JAGRMU010000447.1:4192-4544 GCA_020441165.1 Sedimentitalea sp. | reverse complement strand
GCACCTGCTCTATTCGCGCTTCTTCGCCCGCGCCATGCACCTGACCGGCCACCTGCCGGCCAGCGCCATCGAGCCGTTCGACGCGCTCTTCACGCAGGGCATGGTGACCCACGAGATCTATGTCACCCGGGACGAGCGCGACCGGCCGGTCTATCACCTGCCCGAGGACATCGAGTGGCACGAGAGCGGCGCCCGGCTGGGCGCCACCGGCCAGCCGGTCGAGGTGATTCCCTCGGCCAAGATGTCGAAATCCAAGAAGAACGTGGTCGATCCGGTCAACATCATCGCGGCCCATGGCGCCGATACCGCGCGCTGGTTCGTCCTTTCGGACAGCCCGCCCGAGCGCGACGTG
>JAGRMU010000447.1:0-4183 GCA_020441165.1 Sedimentitalea sp. | reverse complement strand
GACCGCCGCCGGGGCCGAGGCCGCGCACAAGCACCTGGCCCGGGTCTGGTCCCTGTCCGAGCGGATCGCCGCCATGGCGCCGGGCGCGCCCGGCGAGGGCGACGAGGAGCTGCTGCGCGCCCTGCACCGGACGATCTTCGACGTGACGCAAGGCATCGAGAGCTTCGGCTTCAACGCCGCCATCGCCAAGCTCTACGCCTTCACCAACACGCTGGCGAAATCCGCCGCCGGGCAGGCCGTCCAGAAACAGGCGATCACCGCGCTGGCGCAGCTGATGTCGCCGATGACCCCGCACCTGGCCGAGGAGATCTGGGCCCGCCACGGCGGCGCCGGGCTGATCACCACCGCGCCCTGGCCGAAGGCCGACGCGGCGCTGCTGGTCGAGGACACGGTGACCCTGCCGATCCAGATCAACGGCAAGCGCCGGGCCGAGATCAGCGTGCCGCGGGACATGGGCAAGGCCGAGGTCGAGCGGATCGCCCTGGGGCTCGAGGCGGTGCAGAAGGCGCTGGACGGGGCGGCGCCGAAGAAGGTGATCGTGGTGCCGGGCCGGATCGTCAATGTCGTCCATTGACCGCCGCGCCCTGCTGCTGATCCTGCCCGCGGCGCTGGCCGCCTGCGGCTTCACCCCGGTCTATGCGCCCGGCGGCACCGCCGGCACCCTGCGGGGCCGGGTCGAGATCGCCGCGCCGGACAGCACGGAAAGCTACCTGCTGGTGCAGAACCTCGAGGAACGGCTGGGGCGCAGCGCAAGTCCCGACTATCGCCTCGGCCTCGCGCTGGCGACCGCCAGCCAGGGCCTCGCGATCACGCCGGCCAACGAGATCACCCGCTACACGATCACCGGGGTGGCCGACTATACCCTCACCCGGATCGGCGAGGAGGGCGTCGTCGCCTCGGGACAGGTGCGCAACTTCACCGGCTACTCGGCCACCGGCACCACCGTCGACACCCTGGCCGCCGAGCGCGACGCGCGCTGGCGGCTGATGCAGATTCTGGCCGACCAGATCACCGCGCAGCTCTACGCCACCGCGGATCTGGACGCGTGAAGCTTTCGGGGCGCGAGGCCGAGGGTTATTTCGCCCGCCCCGATCCGGCCCGTGCCGGCCTGCTGATCTTCGGCGCCGATCCGATGCGGGTGGCGCTGAAGCGCCAGCAGGTGCTGGCGGCGCTGCTCGGGCCCGAGGCCGAGGCCGAGATGCGCCTGACCCGCCTCTCGGGCGGCGATCTGCGCCAGGACCCGGCCAGCCTGCTCGACGCGGTCAAGGCCACCGGTTTCTTTCCCGGCCCGCGCGCGGTTTTCGTCGAGGAGGCGGGCGACAGCGCCACCGAGGCGGTGCAGGCCGCGCTGGAGGACTGGCGGCCGGGCGATGCCCAGATCGTCGTCACCGCCGGGGCGCTGAAGGCGGGCGCGAAGCTGCGCAAGCTCTTCGAGGGCCACCGCAACGCGCTGGCCGCCGGCATCTACGACGATCCGCCCTCGCGGGGCGAGATCGAGCGGATGCTGGGCGCGGCCGGGCTGCGCGCGGTCCCCGCCGACAGCATGGCCGCCCTGACCGAGCTGGCCGCGCGCCTCGGGCCGGGTGGCTTCGCGCAGACCCTCGAGAAGCTGGCGCTCTACAAGTACGGCGATCCCGCCGAGCTGACCCCCGAGGATATCGCCGCCTGCGCGCCGCAATCCTCGGAGGCCGCGCTCGACGATGTGCTGAACGTGGTCGCCGAATCGCGCAGCGGCGAGATCGGCCCGCTGATCCGGCGCCTGCAGGCGCAGGGCGCCACTCCGGTAAGTCTGTGCATCGGCGCCACGCGGCATTTCCGCACCCTCTATGCCGCGGCCTCCGATCCCGGCGGCGCCGCGGCCGGCGTGGGGCGGTTGCGCCCGCCGGTCTTCGGCAGGCGCCGCGACCAGATCCTGCGCCAGGCCCAGGCCTGGGATGCGGCACGGCTGGAAACCGCCCTGACCCTGCTGACCGACGCCGACCTGGCGCTGCGCTCGGCGGGCCGCACGGCGCCGGCCATGGCGCTGGTCGAACGCACGCTGATCCGCATCGCGATGCTGGCCCGCGCCCGCTGATCGGCGCTTGACCCCGGGCCCGGCCCGGCCCAGATTGCCGGCGCAACAGGGGGACCGCGCATCATGTACACGCTTTACGGAAGCCCCAGCAGCCGCGCCTTCCGGGTGCTGTGGATGCTGGAAGAGCTGGAGCTGCCCTTCGAGTTCGTGCCCTCCAAGCCGCGCAGCGACGAGGTGCTCGCGCTCAACCCCTCGGGCAAGATCCCGGTGCTGCGCGACGGCGAGGCCGTTCTCACCGATTCGACCGCCATCCTGACCTATCTCGCGGACAAGCACGGCAAGCTGACCCATCCCGCCGGCAGCGTCGCACGGGCGCACCAGGATGCGCTGACCCATACCGTGCTCGACGAGTTCGACGCGGTGCTCTGGACCGCCGCCCGGCACGGCTTCGTGCTGCCCGAGGAGCAACGGGTGCCGGCGGTGAAACCCTCGCTGAAATGGGAGTTCGAGCGCAACCTGGCGCGGCTCGCCCAGCGCTTCGCCGGCCCGTTCCTGCAGGGCGAGACGATGACCATCGCCGACATCATCTGCGTGCATTGCCTGAACTGGGCGCATTCCGCGAAATTCCCCGTCGAGGACGAGACGCTCAAGGCCTATTCCAAGCGGATGCGCGCCCGCCCCGCCTTCCAGCGCGCCCAGGCCCGCGGGGTTTAGGCTCGACCGGTCTTGTCGATAGCGCTTCGTGCCCTGCGCCATGAACCGCACGCGGCGGGCAGACCGCGCTACCCGGCCTCGCGCAACCACTCCAGCGCACCCAGCCCGGCCCATCGCCCGGTGGCGAGGCACCCGGTCAGCAGGTAGCCGCCGGTCGGCGCCTCCCAGTCCAGCATCTCGCCGGCGCAGAAGACACCCGGAAGGGCGGTGAGCATCAGCCGCGCGTCCAGCGCCGCGCCCCGCACCCCGCCGGCGGTCGAGATCGCCTCGTCGAGGGGCCGCAGCCCGTGATGGCGCACCGGCAGCGCCTTGATCCGCGCCGCCAGTGCGGCGGGATCGCGCGGCAGGGGCCGGCCGAATTCCTGCAGCAGCGCCAGCCGCTCGGGTCCGAGTTTCAGCGCCTTGCGCAGATGGTTGGCCAGGCTCGCCTTGCCGCGCGGACGCGCGAGACGCGCGGTCACCTCCGCCAGGTCCAGATCGGGCACGAGATCGAGATGCAGCGGCGCCCCCTCGCGCACCGCCCGGCTGACCGCGTAGACGCCGCCGCCCTCCAGCCCGCGCGCCGAGATCACCGCCTCGCCGCGCGAGGCCAGCGCCCCGGCGCGGAAGGCGACGCCTTTCAGCGGATGGCCGAGCACCGCGCCCATATGCGGCGACCAGGTCACGCGCAGCCCGGCATTGGCGGGCCGGAACGGTGCAAGGTCGACGCCGCGCGCCGCGAGGATCCCGGCCCAGGTCCCGTCCGAGCCGAGCCGCGCCCAGCTGGCGCCGCCGAGCGCCAGGACCGTGACGCCGGCCTCGAGCATTCGTTCACCCTCCGGCGTCTCGAAGCGCAGCGCCGCTCCCGCCCAGCCCGTCCAGCGCCAGCGGGTCCGCCGCGCGACCCCGAGACCATCGAGCCGCGCCAGCCAGGCGCGCAAGAGCGGCGAGGCCTTCATCGCCACCGGGAACACCCGGCCCGTCGAGCCGGTGAAGAGCTCCTGCCCGAGGCCCCGCGCCCAGCCCTGCACCGCATCGGCATCGAAGCCCTCGATCATTGGGCGCAGCCAGTCCGCGGCCTCGGCATAGGCGGCCAGCAAAGGCTCGGGTGGCAGGTCCATGGTCAGGTTGAGCCCGGATTTCCCCGCCATCAGGAACTTGCGACCCACCGAGGGCTTGGCCTCGATCAGGGTCACCGTCACCCCGGCTGCGGCCAGCACCTCGGCCGCCATCAGCCCGGCGGGACCGGCGCCGATCACCACCGCGTCCCTGCGCGGCCCGGGCGCGCTCACCGCAGCAGCCGATCCGACAGGCGCCGCTGCTGCTCCGGGGTCAGCCCGATGGTATCGAGATAGGCGCCCACCCCGCCATAGCGCTCGCGCAGATGCGCCAGGGCGGCGCGCATGGTCTCGGGCCGACAGGCCAGCACCCGGCGATAGGCATCCAGATCGGTGCCGTTACGGCGCGCCAGGTCGA
>JAGRMU010000446.1 GCA_020441165.1 Sedimentitalea sp. | reverse complement strand
CGCCCCATCCTCCGGTTCTGCGGCGACGCCGCAGCAGGCCGAACGCCGGCTGGTCTCGGTGCTCTTCACCGACATGGTCGGCTATACCGCGCTGGTGGAGCAGCTCGGCGAAGAGGACTCCGTCCATTTCACCCGGATGATCTATGACCGGCTGGCCGAGATCGTGCAGGGCCATGGCGGCGCGCTGCGCGGGTTTGCCGGGGACAGCATCATGGCGATCTTCGGCATTCCCGACGCGCTGGAGGATGCCGCGCTGCGCGCCTGCACGGCTGCCCTCGCGATCCACCGCAGCTTCGCCGAGGCCGCGGAGGACATCGCCGCCCGGTTCGGCGTGCGGCCGGTGATGCGGGTCGGTGTGTGCTCGGGGTCGGTGGTGGTGGCGGCGGTCGAAGGGGCGGATGCCGAACTGACCGCGGTCGGCAACACCGTCAACCTGGCCTCGCGCATCCAGTCGCTGGCGCCCGAGGGCGGCACCCTGCTCTGCGACACGACGCGGGGCCTGGTGCAATGGCTGGTCGAGATGAGTTTCGACGGCGAGCATGTCATCAAGGGAATCGCCAAGCCGCAGAAGCTCTGGCGCCTGAAGTCCGTGCGCGACGGGGCCAGACGGTTCGATGCGTCGCTGGGGCGCGGGCTCAGCCAGTATGTCGGCCGCGATGCCGAGCTCACTGTGCTCGGCGAGGCACTCGGCGAGGCGGCCGGCGGGCTGCGCGTCGCCGACCTGGTGGCCGAGCCGGGCCTCGGCAAGACGCGCCTGGTCTTCGAGTTCCTGCGCAGCCCCGAGGCCAGGCAGGCGCGTGTCTTCACCGGGCACTGCACGGCGGTCGGCCAGAACGTGCCGTTCTTTCCCTTCATCGAGGTGGTGCGCAGCTCGTTCCGGATCCAGGCGGGCGACGAGGCGGCCGAGATCGAGCGCAAGCTGCGCACCGGGCTGGAGCGCGCCGGGCTGGACGGGCCGGAAAACCTCGGCCTGCTGCTGAACCTTCTGGGCCAGAGCCCGCCGGCCGGGGTGCTCGACCGGCTCGACGGGGTTCTGATCGGCCTGCGCACGCGCGATCTGCTGCCCGCGCTTCTGCGGGCGCAATGCGCGCAGGGGCCCGTGATCCTGCTGCTCGAGGACATCCACTGGATCGACGGCGCCTCGCAGGAGGCGCTGGCCCGGCTGATCGAGAGCGGCGGGTTCGCCAATCTTCTGATCCTGACCACGCGGCGGCCGGAATACCGGATCGCCTGGCAGGACCGTGCAGAGCTGCGCCGGGTCGCGCTGAAGCCGTTGACCGAAGACGATATCCGCGACCTGGTGCAGACCCGGCTGGGGGTCGCGGCGCTGCCCGATGCGCTGGTCCGGCAGGTGGTCGACCGGGCCGGCGGCAATCCGCTTTTCGGCGAGGAGATCCTGAGCTTTCTGGTCGAGCAGGGGGCGCTCAGGGTCGAGGCGGGGCAGGTCGCCTTCGACGCGGCCCTGGGCGAGAGCGCGCTGCCCGCCAGCATGCAGGGGCTGCTTGCGGCGCGGATCGATCAGCTTCAGCCCCCGGACCGCGCGCTGCTGCAGGCCGCCGCCACCATCGGGCGGCGCTTCGATCCGGGACTGCTGGCGCAAGTCGCGGGGCAGGAGGGCGAGATCGGCGCGGCGCTGCAGCGGCTCGAGGCGCTCGACATCCTTTATCCCGAGGGCGAGACCTCGGACTACATGTTCAAGCACGTGCTGCTGCGCGACACGGTCTATCACGCGTTGCTGGCGGCGCGGCGGTCCGAGCTGCATCTGGCCATTGCCGAGGCGCTGGAGCGGCGCAATGCCAACCGCCTGCCGGAGGTTGCCGAGACCCTGGCCCATCACTATGCGCAGACCGCGCGGGCCGATCTGGCGTTCAGGTACACCGCCCTCGCCGGCGTCAAGAGCCTCGGGGTGTTCTCGC
>JAGRMU010000445.1:7535-8300 GCA_020441165.1 Sedimentitalea sp. | reverse complement strand
GCGCCAGCACCTGCGGCTCGCTCCAGCCGAAGGCACGCGCCAGTTCGGCGACCTCTCCCAGCAGCCGCCGCGCCGCCGCCTCGATCTCGGCCCACACCAGGCCCGGCAGGTCGAGCGGCTCGGCCCAATCGGCGCCGCAATCGGGGCAGGAGAGCCGGACCCGCAGCTCGGCGGCGCTGGCGCGGCGCTCGATCTCGGCATCCACGGCGGCGCGGGCAGCCTCGGGCACCGGCCCGGCCAGCCGCGCGCGGATCACATCGGCCGCCCTATCCTCCGGCGCGGCGACCATGGCCGCCAGATCGGCGCTGGTCAGTTGCCGCAGGGCGATCTCGCGCCCCGCCGCCCGCACCGGCGCCCCGGACGGAACCGGCAGGCCGGCCAGCAGCGCACTCACCGACAGGTCGATCTCGAGCTCGGCATCGCACCCTGCGCAGGGCACCGCCAGCGCCAGCCGCTCGCCCAGCAGCGCCCGCCGCGTCTCCAGCAGCGCCCGGTCGCGGCGCTCGAGCGGCCAGTCGGCCAGATCGCCGCCGCCCAGCCCGGCGGCCCAGAGCACCACCAGCGCCCGGTCGAGGGGCCGCCGCCCCTGCCCGCCCTCCCAGGCGGCCAGGATGCGCGAGGGGTCCAGCCGGGCCATGATCAGCCGAAGGCGGGTTCGGAGGGCTCGACCACGTCGGTGTCGCGCAGCCAGCCCTCGTTTTCCAGCTTGATCGACTGGATCGCCACCGCGTTGGCATTGGCGTCGAGCTCGGGCAGGGCCTGGTA
>JAGRMU010000445.1:0-7292 GCA_020441165.1 Sedimentitalea sp. | reverse complement strand
GTGGTGCGTTTCAGCGCGCCGACCTTCGACACCCCGGCCACCACCCGGCCGTCCCAGCGCACCCGGAACTTGAAGTTCTTGTAGGGGTCGAAGCGCTGCGGATTGACACTGAATTCAGCCATGTCTTGCCTCCCTCACGCCTGGCTCTGCCCGGCGATCTGCTGGATGTGGATGATGACGAACTCGGCCGGCTTGAGCGGCGCGAACCCGACATGGATGTTGACGATCCCCAGATCGATATCGGCCTGGGTCGTGGTCGAGCTGTCGCAGCGCACGAAATAGGCCTCCTGCGGGGTGGCGCCCTGAAACGCCCCCTGCCGGAACAGCCGGTTCATGAACGATCCCACCGCCAGGCGGATCTGCGCCCAGAGCGGCTCGTCATTGGGCTCGAACACCACGAACTGCGTGCCGCGATAAAGGCTTTCCTCGATGTAGAGCGCGATGCGGCGGACGGGGACGTATTTCCATTCGCTGGCGAAGGCATCGGCGCCGACCAGCGTGCGCGCGCCCCAGGCGACGGTGCCGAAGACCGGGAAGGTGCGGATCGCGTTCAGCCCCAAGGGGTTGAGCACGCCGTTCTCGGGGTCCGACAGCACATAGTCCAGTGCCTGCACGCCGCGCAGCCGCGCCTCGATGCCTGCCGGTGCCTTCCAGATGCCGCGCTGCGCGTCGGTGCGCGCCCAGAGCCCGGCGATCAGCCCCGAGGCGGGGAAGCTGCGCAGCCGGTTGTTCTGCAGCGGATCGGCGAGGCGCACGCGTGGGAAATAGGCCGCCGCGTTGCGGTGCTTGAGCCCGGAATTGGCCGGATCGTTGATCCAGTCGCGCGCCTCGTCCAGCGTGTTCACCCCGGCATCGGGGTCGACCAGAACCATCGCCCGGCGCTCCTCGGCATAGGCGATGGCCTCGGTCAGGACCGGCACGTCCGAGACGCCGGGCACCAGGATGTTGAAGATGTCCACGTCCTCGAGCGCGTAGATCCCGGTCTTGGCAGCGCGCGAGCCGGCGACCAGCGCCGGCGGCGGCGGGGTGCCGTCATCGCCCGCCTGCACCGCGCCCTGCGCGTGCGAGGCCGGCCCGACCCCCAGCTCGTAGCCGGCGACGTTGACCGCCGCCCCGTTCGCCGCGGTCAGGTTCAGCGGCCCCGCGGCATCCCCGGCGCCGCCGGCGGCGAAGCTGACGTTGCGCGAGCGGGTCTCGCCGCCCGGCACCACCACCAGCGCGCCGTCGATCACCGACACCCGCGCCTGCGCGATGGCCGGGATGGTGCTGGTGCGCAGCGCCGCCTCGATCGTGCCGCGCGCTTCGGCGAGGCTCGTCGGGGGCGGCGAGAAGGTGACCACCGTGGCGTTGTCGATCTGCGTGTCTGCGGCATCGTTCAGCCGCACCTCGATCTGGTCCCCGTCCGAGATCGCCGCGGGATCGAAATCGGCGATCCGCCCGCCTGCGGTGCCGGTCTGCGCCGGGCGCAGCGCCGCCGAACCCTCGGCCTCGCGCGCCCCCGAGATCAGGTTCAGCCGCAGCGCCGCGGTGGCCGAGTTGACCGAGCCCTGGCGGAAGCTGACCGCAGAGGTGCGGCCGCTGGAAACGGTGGTCGCCCGCAGCCGGCCCTCGCCCGCGTTCGGACCGGCGACGACCGACATGGTGATGCCCGGAGCCAGCCCGCCGCCGTTGATCACGTCGGCCACGTCCTGGATGGTCGCCACCACCGCGCCGCCGCCCTGCCCGGCATCGAAGAGGTCGAACTCGATGGGCGGGGCCGCGTCGATCGCCACCGCCAGCCGCCGCGTGGCATCGCCGAGCGCGGCGACCGCCGCGTCGGTGATCAGCCCGCCGGTCGCCACCGCCGCGCTGCCCGCGGCGCCCTGGTCGGTCAGCCGCACCATGTCGCTGTCGGCATTCACCGCCATCGGCGCGTAATTGGCCGAATCGGTGTTCATCGAGAGGTTCCGGTGGGTCTCGGTCCGCGCCACCACCAGCCGGCCGTTCTGCTCGCGCAGCTCGGTCACGGTCAGGTTGAAGGTGCTGGCCGGGCTCGACGTGGCAAAATCCACCCCGAGCACCACGCGGTTGCCCCAGGCGCCCTCGGCCACGGCCTCGACCAGCAGCGTGTCGGCCCCGCCGGGCGTCTGCAGCATCACGTTCGCCGCCTGCGCGTTCTGCGCCACCCGCACCATCCAGGCGCTGGCGCCGCCATTCAGGAAGAAGTGGTTGACCGCGTAGCTGGCCGGGCTGTCCGCATGCAGCCCCCCGAAGGCGCGCTCGAAATCGGCGAAGCTGAACAGCTGCACCGGCGCGTTCACCGGCCCGCGGGCGGTATAGCCCAGGAAGGCGGCGACCGAGGTCGGCACCCCGGCGATGGCCCGCGATCCGCTGGGCACCTCCTGGATGTAGACACCGGGATAGGACACTTGGACTGGCATGGACGTGCACCTCCATCGCTTGAACCGCGCCTTGCGGCCTGCCGTCAGGATCGGTTCGACGCGAATATGGAGCAGGGGCCCGATGGCCGCTCGCCGGCGCGCGGCGAGGAGTCACGAAATGCCCTAACCAAACAGACCTTGCCCGCCTCTCGCGCGGGGGGATTCGTCGAATCCTTGAAATTCCTGATACACGCGATGATTGATTACGTTACGTAACCTGTCAAGCGCGTCAGCGAGGGATGCGCTCCGATCCGCGCATCCCCTTGCAAGGTTTTCAGGTTGTCACGGGTGTCGGCTTGCCAGCCCGGCGAACGCCGCAGCGATCCAGACGCCGCTTGCGCGCCGCGACCGCAGTGGAAGACCGGTGCGGTTCCCTGACGCCGGAAACGAACGAGAACAACCGAGCGGTGAAAGCGCGCCACCATCCCTGGCCATTGGCGCTCGTCTCAGGCGGTCGGCTCGGCGCGAGGTGAGCCTTGCCGGAACCGCTTCGCCCAGCGCCGGGGGGCTCGGACAGGCGCCTGTCCGGAGCGGCGCCCGGCTCAGACCACGGTCGCGATCAGGCCGACGAAATCCCCGATCTTGACCAGCCCCGGCACGTGTCGCGCCGCGAGGATACCATCGCGCCGGGCGGTGCAGAAGACCGGCGCGACCCCGGTGCGGTCGCTGGGCCAGATCCGCGCGATGGGCTGGCCCTCGGCCACGGCATCGCCGAGATCGACCAGGTATTCGATCAGCCCGCCATGCATGGCGAACTGAAAGCAGCGCTCGTCGGGCATGTCGATCTGCACGCTCGGCGACAGCTCGGGCGCGCCGGAAAGGATGCCGGCATGGCGCAGCAGGTTGCGCACTCCCTTGCGGGCGATGGCGACGCTGCGCGCGGTGGCGGTGCCGGCGCCGCCAAGCTCGGTGGTCACGAAGACCTTGCCCTGGGATTCGACCTCGGTGTCGAACATGCCCACGAGGTCGATTTCCAGCATCCGCGCCGAATAGGGCGCGTTGAACGCCTGCATCGCCGCCATGCAGGCCGATTCCTGCGCCTTGTCCTCCAGCACATGCGCCGCCGCGTAGGGCAGGAAATCCAGCGTCCGCCCGCCGGAGTGGAAATCCAGCACGATATCGGCGCGTGGCACCAGTTCGGTGGCGATGTAATGCGCGATCTTCTGGGTCACCGTCCCGTCCGGGCGGCCCGGGAAGCTGCGGTTCATGTTGCCGCCGTCGATGGGCGAGCAGCGCCGGCCGGCGGCGAAGGCCGGGGTGTTCATCATCGGCAGGATGATCACCCGCCCGGAAACCTCCTCGGGGCGCAAGGAAACGGCAAGCTCCTGCAGGGCGACGGGCCCCTCGTACTCGTCGCCGTGATTGCCGCCGGTCAGCAGCGCCGTGGGCCCGTCGCCATCGGCGATGACGGTGATCGGGATCATCACCGAGCCCCAGGCGCTGTCGTCGCGGCTGAACGGCAGCTTGAGGAACCCGTGCCGGGCGCCGTCGCCGTCCAGCGGAATCGTCGGGGCGATCGGGCTGGCGCTCATCGCTTGACCCAGAGCTTGCGCTCGGTGGTGCAGAAGCACTCGTGCCCGTCCTCGGTGATCAGGATCGGCTCGGTGATCTCGAGCCCGCCATCGTCGAGCCAGAGCGCCGGCATGAAATGGAAGGTCATCCCNACCGTGGTGTCGCCGCGCCGGAACGAGATCGTGCGCTCGCCCCAGTCGGGCGGATAGCTGATCCCGATGGCATAGCCGCAGCGGCTGTCCTTGACGAAGCCGGCCTTGTTGAGCACCGCGTTGAAGGCGTTGGCGATGTCCTGGGCCTGGTTGCCGGGCCTTGCCTGCTCCAGCCCCGCCGAGATCGCATCCAGCACCGCGGCCTCGGCATCCCGGTATTTCGTCGGCACCTCGCCCAGGAAGAGGGTGCGCGATTGCGGGCACTGATAGCGTTTGTGCGCGCCGGCGATCTCGAAGAACGTCGCCTCGCCGGTCTCCATCGGCCGGTCGTCCCAGGTCAGATGCGGCGCGGTGGCGTCCATCCCCGAGGGCGCCATCGGCACGATCGCCGGATAATCGCCCCAGAACCCGTCGGCGCCGCGGATGCCGGTCGCATAGATCTCGGCGATCAGGTCGTTCTTGCGCATCCCCGGCTCGACCACCTCGAGGATCCGCGCATGCATCGCCTCGACGATGCGCGCGGCGCGCTGCATGTATTCGATCTCACGCTCGGACTTCACCGCGCGCTGCCAGTTCACCAGCCCGGTGGCGTCCTTCAGCTTGGCCTTGGGCAGGGCGCCTCTCAGGACCTCGTGCGCCTTGGCGGAATAATAATAGTTGTCCAGCTCGACCCCGATCGCCGCGCCCTCGAGTCCCAGCTCGGCCAGCAGCCGCGCGAGATCCTCCATCGGGTGCTTCTCGGGGTTCTGGACATAGGTGTCGTCATAGCCGCGGATCGCGTCCTCTTCCTCCATGAAGACGGTGCGCCGGGCCCCCAGCGCGTCCATGGCGCGGCCCCACCAGAGCGGATCGCCCTCCTGTGTCAGGATCACCGCCTGGAACACGTAGAAGGACCAGCCGTCATAGCCCGAGAGCCAGGACATGTTCGAGGGATCGCAGACCACGATCGCCTCCAGCCCCTGCCTGGCCATCGCCGCGCGGGTCTTGGCGATCCGGCGGCGGTATTCCTCGGTGGTGAAATTCTTCACGAAGGTCGTCATCGTGGCTCTCCCTCTGGGCCGATCCTGGCCAATGCATGGGTTGCGATCGCGGTGTCCTGAACCCCGGTGCCGGTCAGGTCGGCGATGGTGATCGCCTCGGGTCCCGCGCGCCCCGGGGCGGCGCCGGTCAGCACCTCGCCAAGCTCGCCGAAGCCGCGTTCGGGATCGATCAGCCCGGCGGCGATGGCACCGCGCAGCTCGCCCATCGCGCGGGTCTGCGACAGCCGGTCGGGCACGTAGAGATCGGCGCGCACCAGGCAGCGCGGGTCAAGCTCGGTCTTGCCGGGCTGGTCCGAGCCCATGGCGGTGACATGCTGGCCCGGCCGCAGCCAATCCGCCATCAGCAGCGGCTCGGTCGCCGGAGTGGTCGTGACGATGACGTCGGCCTGCGTCACGGCGGCCTCGCGGTCGCCCGTGGCGCGCACCGGGATCCCCAGAGCGCGGGTCAGCTCCTCGGCCGCCCGCGCGGCCCGATCCGCGTCGCGCGCCCAGATCGTAGCCTCGGCAATCGGGCGCACCAGGCAGAGGGTCTGCAACTGCAGCCGCGCCTGGGTGCCGGCCCCGAGGATCGCCGCGCGCCGCGCATCCGGCCGCGCCAGCGCCCGCGCCGCCACCGCGCCCGCCGCGGCGGTGCGGATGTCGGTCAGGTAGCCGTTGTCCAGCAGCACCGCCTGCACTTGGCCCGTCTCGGCCGAGAAGAGGATCATCAGCCCGGAGGTCGAGGGCAGGCCGCGCGCCGGATTGTCGAAAAACCCCGGCGAGACCTTGACCGCGAAGCCGGAAAAGCCGGGCAGGTAGGCGGTCTTGATATCGACCTCGCCATTGACCTGCGGCAGGTGCATCGAGAGGACCGGCGGCATCACCACGCCGCCCGCGGCCAGCGCCCGGAAGGCGGCGTCGATGCACTCGACCGTCGCCATGTCCAGCGGCACCGCCGCGCGCAGCTGCGCCTCGGAGAGAACCGCGATGCCGGTCATGGGCCCCCCTCGCAGACCAGGCGCCGGTGGTCGTTCCGGTCGATGTTGCCGCCGCTCAGGATCGCCACCACCGGCCCCTGCACGCGGACCCGGCCCGCGAGGATGGCCGCCACGCCGACGGCCCCCGCGCCTTCGACGACCTGGCCTTCTTCGCGATAGCAATGGCGGATGCCGGCGGCGATCTCGTCTTCGGTCAGCAGGATCATGTCGTCGACCAGAGCGCGGGTCATGGCGAAGGTCAAGCGGTTGTCCAGGCCGATGCCGCCGCCCAGCGAATCGGCCAGCGTCGCCTGTTCCTCGACCTCGACCGGGCGCCCGGCGGCAAGCGAGGCGTGCATCGCCGCGCCGCGCTCCATGGTGATGCCGATGATCCGCACCTCGGGACGTCGGGCCTTGATCGCCGCAGCGACGCCCGAGACCAGGCCGCCGCCCGAGACCGGGACCAGCACCGCCGCGACCTCGGGGGCGTCCTCGAGGATTTCCAGCCCCAGCGTGCCCTGCCCGGCGATCACCGCGGGGTGATCGAAAGGCGGCACCATGGTCATGCCGTCATGCGCAATCAGCCGGTCCACCTCCGTCTGGGCCTCGTCCTGCGAGCGCCCGACGATGCGGGTCTCGCCGCCCGCCGCCCGGATGCCGTCGATCTTGGCCTGCGGGACCAGCGCCGACATGCAGATCAGCGCCCGGCAGCCGGCGGCGCGCGCGGCATGGGCCAGCGCGCGGCCGTGATTTCCGGTCGAGACCGCGACCAGTCCGGCGGCGCGCGCCTCCGCGTCCAGCGACAGCACCGCGTTGGTGGCGCCGCGCAGCTTGAAGCTGCCGGTGATCTGCTGATGCTCCAGCTTCAGGTGGACCGGATGGCCGAGCCGGCGCGACAGCGTGGGCGAGCGATCGAGGAAGCTGCGCCTGACATGGCCGGCGGTCCGATCGCGCGCCGCCTCGATCTCGGCCAGGGTCACGAAAGGCGCGCTCATCGCCATGTGTCCGCGTCCGGACCTGGCAGGGAAAGAAGCCGCCCGACCCCGAGCGGCCCGGCCGGCAGCCCGGCGAGGGCGCGCATCGCCCAGAGCGTCGCCTGGTTCGAGCCGACCGCCGGCTTGCCCAGCCGCGCCTCGATCGCCTCGATCACCTCCAGCGACGGCATCGCGGTGCAGGAGAGGAACACCGCCTCCACGTCGGGACCGTCCAGCG
>JAGRMU010000444.1 GCA_020441165.1 Sedimentitalea sp. | reverse complement strand
TTCGCGCGGCCGGGGCAGGAACGCGCCTACCGCTATTCCTGGAAGCGGCAGAACTTCTTCGACAACGTCGCCGAGGAACTGGCGGCGGTGCGCGGCAATCTGGGCATGTACGACATGTCCTCCTTCGGCAAGCTGCGCGTCGAGGGGCCTGACGCCGAGGCCTTTCTGAACCATGTCTGCGGGGCCGAGATGGCGGTGCCGGCGGGGCGGATCGTCTACACCCAGTTCCTCAATCCGCGCGGCGGGATCGAGGCGGATGTCACCGTCACCCGCCTCTCGGAGACCGCCTTCCTGGTGGTCACCCCGGCGGCGACGCGGCTGGCCGACGAGACCTGGCTGCGCCGGCACCTGGGCGAACGGCGCGCGGTGATCACCGACGTGACCGCCGGCGAGGGTGTGCTGGCGGTGATGGGTCCGAAGGCCCGCACCCTGATGCAGGCTGTCAGTCCGAACGATTTCTCGAACGACGTCAATCCCTTCGGGACCGCGCAGGAGATCGAGCTGGGCCTTGGTCTCGCGCGCGTCCACCGGGTTTCCTATGTCGGCGAGCTGGGCTGGGAAATCTACGTCTCCGCCGACATGGCCGCCCACGCCTTCGAAACGCTCCGGGAGGCGGGGCAGGGCCTGGGGCTGAAGCTCTGCGGGATGCACATGATGGACTGCGCGCGGATCGAGAAGGGGTTCCGGCATTTCGGCCATGACATCACCAGCGAGGACCATGTGCTCGAGGCCGGCCTCGGCTTCGCGGTGAAGACCGCCAAGCCCGATTTCATCGGGCGCGACGCGGTGCTGGCGAAACGCGAGGCCGGGCTGGAGCGGCGGCTGGTGCAGTTCCGCCTGACCGACCCCGAGCCGCTGCTCTATCACAACGAGCCGGTGCTGCGCGACGGGCAGATCGTCGGGCATCTCAGCTCCGGCGCCTACGGGCATCACCTGGGCGGCGCCATCGGGCTGGGCTATGTGCCCTGCAAGGGCGAGAGCGCCGAGGCGGTTCTGGCCTCCAGCTACGAGATCGACGTGGCGGGGGTGCGGGTGGCGGCCGAGGCGTCGTTGACGCCGCTCTACGATCCCAAGGCCGAGCGGGTCCGGCAGTAAGCCGGCGCGGGTTGCCGGATCAGGATCGCCCGACCGGACGGGGCGCGGGCCGCACATGCCGGGCCAGTTCCGCCGCCCAGAGCGTGTAGGCGCGCGGGCTGGGGTGAAAGCCGTCTGCGGCCGCCATCGCCGGATCGGCGGGAAAGTCGACACTGACATGGACCGCCCCGGCGCGCGCCGCCAGCAGTCCGCGCAGACCGGCATCGAGCCGTGCGGCCTGCGCGCCGAGGATCCAGCGCAGCGGCTGCGGCAGGAGCGGCAGGCGCCCCATCGGCGGCACCCCGGTGACGAGGACCTGCGCCACCCCGAACCGCGCCGTCAGCAGATCGAGCAGCGCCACCTGTCGCCGCAGCCAGCGCGCGGTGGGCACCATCCGTGTCACGTCATTGACCCCGAGCGCGGTCACCGCCAGATCGAAGCGCATCGGCGGCAGCGCCGCCAGCCGCGCAAGCGTGTCGGCGGTGGTGGCGCCGGTCGCCGCCTCGAGCCGCCAGGTGACCCGGTGGGCCGACGCCAGTCGCTCCACCAGCTGGCCACTCAACCCCGCCGCCTGGCTGGATGCGCCGACCCCGGCGGCGGAACTGTCGCCGAGGATCAGCAGGCGAAGGGGCGGGCCCGACCCGGCGCCGCCCTCGCGCGGCCCCGGCGGTTCG
>JAGRMU010000076.1 GCA_020441165.1 Sedimentitalea sp. | reverse complement strand
AAATCTCGGGCAAGGCCCGGCCGCGTGCAGCAGCCGGGATCGGCGCAAGCTATTTGATGATGATCTCCGGCCCCATGAAGGTGTTGGGCAGGAAGGTGCTGATGATCGGGATGTAGGTCACCATGATCAGGAACACGAACAGCACCGCCAGGAAGGGCAGCGAGGCGCGCACCACCCGCATCATCGGCATCCCCGCCACGCCCGAGGTCACGAAGAGGTTCAGACCCACCGGCGGGGTGATCATGCCGATCTCCATGTTCACCACCATGATGATCCCGAGGTGGATCGGATCGATCCCCAGCTCGATGGCGATCGGAAAGACCAGCGGCGCGACGATCACGATCAGGCCCGAGGGCTCCATGAACTGGCCGCCGATCAGCAGGATGACGTTGACGATGATCAGGAACACCACCGCGCCGAAACCGGCGGCTAGCATGCTGCCGGCGATCTGTTGCGGGATCTGCTCGTCGGTCAGCACATGCTTGAGAATGAGCGCGTTGGCGATGATGAACATCAGCGTCACGGTCAGCTTGCCCGCCTCGAAGAGCGTGTCGCGGGTGTCGCGGTGGAAGAACACGGTGACCAGCGCCAGGGGTTTCTCCAGCAGCGTCAGGTTGCGCGCGCCGTCCTTGCCGGCCAGCGGGCCCATGTCGCGGTAGATGAACGAGGCGATCAGGAAGGCATAGACCGCCGCCACCGCCGCCGCCTCGGTCGGGGTGAAGATGCCGCCGTAGATGCCACCCAAGATGATCACGATCAGGAAAAGGCCCCAGCCGGCATCGCGCCCCGAGGCAAAGACCTCGCCCCAGCCCAGCCAGTCGCCCTTGGGCAGGTTCTTGACCTTGGCGATGCCATAGATGGTCAGCATCAGCATGGTCCCGGCCATCAGCCCCGGAATGACGCCGGCGAGGAACATCCGCCCGACCGAGACGTCGGTGGCGCTGGCATAGACCACCATCACGATCGAGGGCGGGATCAGGATGCCCAGCGTGCCGGCGTTGGCGATCACGCCGGCGGCGAAATCCTTGGAATAGCCGACCTGCCGCATCCCGGCGATGACGATCGAACCGATGGCGACCACGGTGGCCGGGGACGAGCCCGAGAGCGCCGCGAAGAGCATGCAGGCGAAGACCCCGGCAATCGCCAGCCCGCCGGGGAAATGCCCGACCACCGCGATGGCGAAACGGATGATGCGTTTGGCCACGCCGCCGGTGGACATGAAGCTGGAGGCGAGGATGAAGAACGGGATGGCCAGCAGCGTGTAATGTCCAGCCATCGCCTGGAAGAGCGTCTGAGCGATGGAGGACAGCGAGGTGTCGCTGAGCACCAGCAGGAAGAGGATCGAGGACATGCCCAGCGAGACGGCGATCGGTACGCCGATCAGCATCAGGCCGATNNACCATCAGAAAGAGGATTGCAACTTCCATGGGATCAATCCTCGGCGTTCATGTGGCGGACATCGGCCACGGCGTCTTCGGCCTCGTGGCTGACGATCAGGCCGGACGCGTCGCCGCGGGCGATCAGGATGGTGGCCTGGATGAAACGGAAGAGCAGCAGCGCCATGCCCACCGGCAGGATCAGGTAGGGGATGAACCGGGGCAGCTTCTCGTAATGCTCGCCCTCGTTCATGATCGGCTCGATCCAGCGCAGCCAGTCCGGGAAGGGAATGTCGACGACCTCGTACCAGCCGCGATAGGAGGTGCGGGTCATCTCCTCGAACCCGGTCGGCAGCCAGCGCCCGGTGGTCTGCGGCAGGTTGGCGAAATTCGCCCAGTAGTCCCAGGCGCCCTTCAGCACCAGCACCGAATAGAAGATGCACACCGCCGAGGCGATCAGCGCCAGCACCTTGCGGGCGGGCGGCGAGACCAGGTTGATGATCGCGTCCACCCCCAGATGCGCGGTCACCTTGACCGCGTAGCTGACCCCGAAAAGTACCAGCCAGGCGAAGAGGAAGGTCACCGCCTCCAGCCCCCAGATCAGCCCGGTGTTGAAGCCGTAGCGCAGGACCACGTTCACGAAGGTGATCAGCGTCATGATCCCGAGGATCACCGCGATGGCGGTCTCCTCGAACTCGTTGACGACGCGCCCCAGCGCGGTCTTCGCCTGGTATTGATGTGCCACGGGCCCGGTCTCCCCCCAGGTGATGTGAAAGGCCCGGCCCCTCGCGAGAGGCCGGGCAAAGGCGCTTTGCCGGCGCCTAGTTGGTCGCGTTGAACTCTTGCGCGGCGGCGATGTTCTCGGCGCCCACGTCGCCCTCGAACTGCGACCAGACCGGCTTCATCGCGTCAACCCAGGCCTGGCGCTGCTCGGGGGTCAGCTCGCGGATCACGCCGCCGGCATCGAGGATTGCCTGGCGGGCCTGCGCGTCGACCTCGTTGACCGCGGCGTTGCGCTCGTTGGTGACCTCGGTGATGATGGTGTTCAGCTGGGTGCGGACATCCTCGGGCAGCGCGTCCCACCAGTCGGTCGAGGTCACCACCATGTAGTCGAGAACCCCGTGGTTGGTCTCGGTGGTGCCGTCCTGCACCTCGAAGAACTTCTGGCCGTAGATGTTCGACCAGGTGTTCTCCTGCCCGTCCACGACGCCGGTCTGCAGCGCACCGTAGACCTCGGAGAAGGCCATCGGCTGCGGGCTGGCGCCCAGGGCCTCGAACTGCGCCTTGAGAACGTCCGAGGGCTGCACGCGGAACTTCAGGCCCTTGGCGTCCTCGGGCAGGATAAGCGGCTTGTTGGCCGACATCTGCTTCATGCCGTTATGCCAGAACTGCAGACCCAGAAGCCCCCGGCGGGCCATGGATTCCTTCATCGCCTGGCCGGGCTCCGAAGTCTGGAACGCGTCCACGGCGGCGATGTCCACGAACATGAAGGGCAGATCGAAGATGCGGAACACCTTGGTGAACTGCTCGAACTTCGACAGCGACGGCGCCGCCAACTGCACGTCGCCCTGCAGCATCGCCTCGAGCACCTGGTCGTCGTTGTAGAGGGTCGAGTTGGGGAACACCTCCATGCACATCTTGCCGTTCATCTCCTCGTTGACCCGCTCCATCAGCAGCGAGGCGGCGATGCCCTTGGGATGCTTGTCCGAGTTGGTCACGTGGCTGAACTTGACGACGATCTCGCCGTCGTCACAGGCGGCGAAGCCGGCGGTGGCGGTCATGCAGAGGGTCATTGCCGTCGCGGCGGCGGTCAGTGTCTTCATCGGTATCTCCTCCCGAAGTGTCATGGGTGGGCGCTCTCGCGCCCAGGTCGCATCGCAAGTCAATGCGCTGCGCGGAGTGAAGCGAATCATTGCGATTCGCTCAACTGTTTGTGAGGTGTCGCCATCTTGGGGATCATTCTATCATCTTTTCAGTAACTTGGATCTCACACTTCATGCAACTTCGCAACGGGATGGCCGCGCCTTGTGCGGATTCCCGCATCGCACGGGCCGACGCAGTGCGGATTTCCGCACAGGTCAATCGCGGAACGATTCGGGCCGGATCCCGTGGCGCGCCAGCTTGTCGTAGAAGGTCTTGCGCGGCAGCTTCAGAGCCGCCGCCGCCTCGCTGGCCCGCCCCTGCGCCCGGCGCAGCGCCGCCTCCAGCAGCGAGCGTTCGACCTGCGCCAGCTGCTCGGCCAGGCCCAGGCCCTCGGCCGGCAGCGCCTCCTCGGTGATGCCGAGGGCAAAGCGCATCGCCGCCGACATCAGCGCCCGCGCATTGCCCGGCCAGGGCTGCGCCATCAGCGCCGCCAGGTGCCCGGGGGTGACCGGCGGCGGTTTCAGCCCCGCCTGCTCGCTGGCCTGGGCGACGTATTGGCGGAACATCACCGGAATGTCCTCGGGCCGCTCGGAGAGCGCGGGGATGCGCACGGCCGAGACCTGCAGGCGGTAGAAGAGATCGGAGTTCAGCGTCGCCTCGGTCAGCGGCGCGGCGCTGCCCGCCATCAGCCGCGCGCCGGGGCCGGCCTCCAGCGCCTCGATCAGCGCCATCTGGGTGTCCGCCGGCAGCCGGGTGATCTCGTCGAGGAACAGGCTGCCGGTGGTGGCGGCGGCCAGCGCCTCGGCGAGATCGGCGCGGCCCAGCCCTTCGGAGGCGCGTTTCTCGAACGGCCCCCGGGCGCGCGGCGAGCAGAGGTGGATCACCTCGGCGACCTTGGAGATACCCGTGCCGGGCGCGCCGGTCACCAGCACCTCGGTCTCGGCGCGCGCCACCCGGCGCACGCGCGCCCGCAATCCCTCGGCCAGCTCGGAGCGCCCGAAGATCAGCCGCGCCGCCGGATCGCCAGCCTCGCTGCGCGCCCGCTCGGCGCGTGCCTCCAGCACCGTCCGCCGCGCTGCCAGGGCGCGGGTCAGCACCGCCACCAGCTCCGCCGGCGCGCAGGGCTTTTCGAGGAAGTCGAAGGCGCCCTTCTCCATCGCCGAGACCGCCATCGGGATATCGCCCTCGCCGGTCAGCAGCACCACCGGCAGCTCGTCGTCGACCTCGCGCGCGTAGGACAGCAGGTGAAACCCGTCGCGGCCCGGCATCCGGATATCCGACAGGATCACCCCGGCGAAATCGCGGGCGATGTGATCCTTGGCGGCGACGAAGGATCCGGCCGGGATCGGCCGGAACTCGGCCAGCTCGAGGGTCTGCGCCAGGGCCTCGCGCACCGCCGCGTCGTCCTCGACCACCAGCACCGGCGCGCTCATGCCGCCCGGTCCTCCTGCCAGCGCTCCAGCTCTATGGTGAAGAGCGCGCCGCCCCCGGGCGCGTTGCCGCCCTGGATCGCGCCACCGAAACTCTGCACGATCCCGTAGGAGATCGACAGGCCCAGCCCCATGCCCTCGGAGGCGCCCACCGGCTTGGTGGTATAGAACGGGTCGAACACCTTGTCGGGCACGTCGATGCCGGGCCCCGAATCGCGCACCGTCACCGTCAAGGGCGCCCCGTCCGAGATCGAGATCCAGATCGCGCCGCCCTCCTGCCCGGTCATCGCATCGGCGGCATTGGCCACCAGGTTGACGAAGACCTGGCCCAGGCGCACCTCGCCGCCACGCACCCAGATCGGATGCGCCGGCCGGTCGAGATGCAGGGTGATCCCGTCGCGCCGCAGACGCGCCCCGGTCAGATCGACGACACTGTCCAGCACCGCGACCAGGTCCACCCGACCCGCGGCTTCGCTTTCCTGACGCGAGAAGGCGCGCAGGTTCTTGATGATCCGGCCCATCCGCCGCGCCAGGTCCGAGATCCGGGTCAGGTTCTCGGCGGCGACCTCGGGACGGCCGCGCTCAAGAAACTGCGCTCCGTTCTCGGCGAAGGAACGGATCGCCATCAGCGGCTGGTTCAGCTCGTGGCTGATCCCGGCGCTCATCTGCCCCAGGGCGCTGAGCTTGCCGGCCTGGATCAGGTCCGCCTGGGCCTGTTTCAGCGCCGCCTCGGCCTCCTGCCGCTCAGCGATCTCGCGGTGCAGATGGGCGTTGGCCTCGGTCAGCTCGCGGGTGCGCTCCTGAACGCGGCTTTCCAGCACCGCATTGGCCTCGGCGAGGGCACGGCGGCGCTCGGTCGCAAGGAAGAGCAGCGCCCCGAAGGCGAGGCAGATCGCCGCCACCGAGGCCGCCTGCAGGCTGGCCAGCCGCCGCGCCGGTGCGACATCGACCAGCGCCTCGCCGGTCAGGCCGATCACCGGCAGATCGCGCACCAGGTGCAGGGCGCGGCGCGGCAGGTAGGGGCCCCAGTCGAGATGCCAGATCTCGTGCGGCCCCACCCTCCGGGCGGTGACGGCTGGCGCCGACCCGACGGCCGGCGCCAGCCCCACCGCATCCGGCCGACGAGCCCAGAACAGCAGCTCCGAGCGGTTGCTGATGAACACCTCGCCCGCGGCGTCGGTGAAGAACACCGCCGGCGTGTCGCCGCGCCAGACCGTCTCGATCGCCTCGACATCGGCGACCACCACCAGCGCCCCGCGCACCTTGCCCGCCGCGTCGAAGGCCGGCGCGGCGTAGTAAAAGGCGCGTCGCTCGAGCGGCATCTTGATGCCGTGATCGGTGCCAAGGGCGCCCTGCATCGCGCGGCGGAAATAGGCCGCATCCCCCAGATCGCGCCCGGCGGCACCCTGCGCCGCGGCCAGCACGTCCCCGCTGGCATCGGCATAGATCACGTCGAGCGCCGCGGTCTTGTCGGCGACCTCGAGCAGCAGCGTGTCGGCCGCCGCGCGCCGCGCCGGATCGTCCAGCCCTTCGAGGCCGGGATGGTCGGCCATCAGCACCGCCAGCTCCTGGTGCACCTGCAGCTTCGCCGCCAGCCGGTCGCTGGCGAGCGCCAGGTCGGACTCGCCGCGCCGGGCCAGTTGGTCGAGCGCCTGCAGATAGCCATAGTGCCAGACCGCCCCGGCCAGCGCCGCGACGCTGAGCAGGAAGGCCAGCACGATCCATCGGCGCGGAAGGCGGGGTGCGGTCATCGGCGCGAGCCTAGCAAACCGGCCCGCGCCTTGACCAGTGGCCATGGCGCCCGGCCCCGGGTTCAGCCCTCCAGCGGCAGCATCGTGGTCGACTTGATCTCTTCCATCGACAGCAGCGCGGTGACGTTGTGCACCCGCACCTCGGAGATGAGCGCCTGATAGAAGGCGTCGTAAGCGCGCGCGTTCCGGACCCGCACCTTCAGGATATAGTCGATGTCGCCGGCCAGGCGGTGCGCCTCCTGCACCTCGGGGCGGTCCTGCAGGGCCTTGAGAAACCGCGCCTGCCAGGTCGCCTCGTGCTCGGAGGTGCGGATCAGCACGAAGAAGCAGGCCTCGAACCCCAGCGCCTCGGCATCCAGCACCACAGTCTGCCGGCCGATCACCCCGGCCTCACGCAGCTTGCGGATCCGGTTCCAGACCGGGGTCTTGGAACTGCCGACCCGGCGCGCGATCTCGTCGAGCGACTGGCCGGCATCGCGCTGCAATTCGACCAGAATTTTCCGGTCCACCTCGTCGATCCGCACCGTCATTCCTGAATCTCCCGCCGGCAAGGACCGATCGACCCGCTCACGGCGGACCTTGGAACATTCTTCCTTATTTCGCAAGGGATATGGCCAAATACCGGGACGATTTCCTATATTCACCCGGAACGGAACACCGACCCGGGGAACAAGACCGATGCCGCACATCACCGCGAAACACGCCGAGGCGGCGCAGCCCCCCGCCCGCAGAGACCATCCTTGCCAGGAGTTCGCCTGATGCCCCGCGATTTCACCCCAAAGGTCGTCACCGCCTCGGACTTGCTGATCGGGGACGTGATCTATCTGACCGCCGACGACCGCTGGTCGCGCCATCTTTCCGACGCCGAGGTGATCACCGACGAGGCCCATGCGCAGCTGCGCTTGCTCGAGGCCGAGCGCCAGACCGGCACCGTGGTCGGCGCCTATCTGGCCGAGGTGCGCCCGGGCCGGACCGGCCCCGAGCCCGCGCATTTCCGCGAGGATTTCCGCCGCCGCGGCCCGTCCAACTATGCCCACGGCAAGCAGGAGGCACGCTCCCATGTATAGCTACAGCGAATTCGACCGCGCCTTTCTGGCCGAGCGCAACCGGCAGTTCCGCGCCCAGGTCGCCCGCCGGATCGACGGCTCGCTGACCGAGGACGAGTTCCGCCCCCTGCGGCTGATGAACGGGCTCTACCTGCAACTGCACGCCTACATGCTGCGGGTCGCCATCCCCTACGGCACGCTGAGTTCCGCGCAAATGCGCAAGCTGGCCGAGATCGCCGAACGCTGGGACAAGGGCTATGGCCATTTCACCACGCGCCAGAACATCCAGTACAACTGGCCGAAGCTGCGCGACGTGCCCGACATCCTGGAGGCGCTGGCCGAGGTCGGGCTGCATTCGATCCAGACCAGCGGCAACACCATCCGCAACGTGACCGCCGACCATTTCTCGGGCGCCGCGAAGGACGAGATCGCCGATCCGCGCCCCGTCGCCGAACTGATCCGGCAATGGTCCACCGATCACCCCGAGTTCCAGTTCCTGGCCCGCAAGTTCAAGATCGGCATCACCGGCAGCGCCCATGACCGCGCGGTGATCAAGTCGCACGATATCGGGCTGCAGATCGTCGAGCAGGGCGGCGCGCGCGGCTTCGCGGTCTGGGTCGGCGGCGGTCTCGGACGCACGCCGATGATCGCCAAGCCGATCCGCGCCTTCCTGCCCCAGGCCGATCTGCTGCCCTATCTCGAGGCGATCCTGAGCGTCTACAACCTGCTGGGGCGGCGCGACAACAAGTTCAAGGCTCGCGTCAAGATCACCGTGCACGAGCATGGAATCGAACGGATCCGCGCGCTGGTCGAAGAGCAATTCCTGCAGGTGCGCCCGCAATTCTCGGGCATCGACCAGCAGGTGCTGGCCGAGATCGAGGCGGCCTTCGCGCCGCCGCCGCTGAAGTCGGCGTCCGTGGCGCCGTTCGAGCGGGCCTGTGCCACCGACCCGGTCTTCCGCAGCTGGGCCGATACCAACCTCGCGCCTCACCGCGATCCGGGTCACGCCATCGTCACGATCAGCCTCAAGGCGCATGGTGCCACGCCGGGCGACGCCAGCGCCGAGCAGATGCGCCTGATGGCCGATCTCGCCGAACGCTATGGTCATGGCGAGCTGCGCATCAGCCACGAGCAGAACGTGATCCTGCCGCATGTGCACAAGTCCGACCTGCCCGCCCTGCACCGCGCCCTGAAGGCGGCGGGGCTGGGCACCGCCAATATCGGCCTGATCTCGGACATCATCGCCTGCCCCGGCATGGACTACTGCGCCCTGGCCACCGCGCGCTCGATCCCGGTCGCGACGCAGATCGCCACCCGGTTCGACGAATTGAAGCTGGAGCATGACATTGGCCCGCTGAAGATCAAGATCAGCGGCTGCATCAACGCCTGCGGCCACCACCATGTCGGCCATATCGGCATCCTGGGTCTCGACCGCGCCGGGGTCGAGAACTACCAGATCACCTTGGGCGGCGACGGCACCGAAGACGCCGCCATCGGCGAGCGCGCCGGGCCGGGCTTTTCGGCCGATGACATCGTGCCGGCGGTCGAGCGCCTGGTCTTCGCCTATCTCGATCTGCGCGAAAGCCCCGACGAGACCTTCCTGCAGGCCTATCGCCGGCTCGGGAGCGCGCCGTTCAAGGCCGCGCTCTATTCGGAGGCGCGCGCCGATGCCGCTTGACCGGGCCCGCCCGGTGTCCGAGGCGCGATCCGCGGATGCGGCGCGCGCGCGCGCCGAGCTGGCCGGGACCGCCGCAAGGCTCAATGCCCGCTATCGGCATCACAGTGCCACCGAGGTGATGGCGGGCGCCTTGCGGGAGGCCGGGAGCATCGCGCTGGTCTCCAGCTTCGGCGCGGAATCGGTGGTGCTACTGCACATGGCGGCGGTGATCGACAAGGCCGTTCCGGTGCTTTTCATCGACACCGAGATGCTGTTCACCGAGACGCTGGTCTACCAGGCCGAGGTCAGCGAGCGTCTCGGCCTGCGCAACCTGCGCATCCTGCGGGCGGGCGACATCGCGGCCCACGATCCGGATGGCGCCTTGCATCGCAGCGATCCCGACGCCTGCTGCGCCCTGCGCAAGACCCGCCCCCTGCAGGCGGCGCTCGCAGGGTTCGACGGCTGGATCACCGGCCGCAAGCGGTTCCAGTCCGGAACCCGCGCCGCGCTGGATTTCTTCGAGGTCGAGGACGGGGAAGAGCGGCTGAAGATCAACCCCCTCGCCCATTGGGCGCCGCAGGACGTGCGCACCTACATGGAGGAGAACCGCCTGCCGCGGCATCCGCTGGTGGCGCGCGGCTATCCGTCGATCGGCTGCGCCCCCTGCACCTCGCCGGTCGAAGAAGGCGAAGACCCCCGTGCCGGACGCTGGCGCAACCGCGCCAAGGACGAGTGCGGCATTCATTTCGTCGACGGCCGGATGATCCGGAAGGGAGCCAACGCATGAGTGTGATCGTCACCGATACCGGCTTTGCCGCCGATGACTGGACCGGGGGCTTTGCCGAACCGGGCGCCGCCGATGCCACCGCGCTCGACCTGGCGCCGGAGGCCGATCCCGATGCGATTCCCCTGCCATCAACGCTCAAGATGGTGCGCGTTGCCTTCCCCGCTTCCGCCGACGGGCGCGGCTTCACCATCGCCCGCCGGCTGCGCCTGCGCGGCTATACCGGCCGGCTGCGCGCCGCGGGGCATGTGCTGGCCGACCAGTACGCCATGGCCCGGCGCGCCGGCTTCGACGAGGTCGAGATCGACGACGCCCTCGCCGCCCGCCAGCCCGAGGACCAGTGGCTGGCCCGCGCGGACTGGCGCGCCCATGACTATCAGTCGCGGCTGCGGGGCTG
This sequence comes from Sedimentitalea sp., assembly GCA_020441165.1. Taxonomy (GTDB): domain Bacteria; phylum Pseudomonadota; class Alphaproteobacteria; order Rhodobacterales; family Rhodobacteraceae; genus JAGRMU01. The sequence continues at coordinate 227 of JAGRMU010000076.1, read as the reverse complement.
ATTTCCCCCTTTCGCCGCCCCCGATCACACCCTAACAAGAGGCTGCGCCCCCTCCGGCGCATGACAGGACATGACCGAGCTGAGACCCGTGACAGACGCCGCCGCCGTGAAAGTGCCCACCCTGCCCGACGCCCAGACCGTGACCGAGGTCAGGCACTGGACCGACCGGCTGTTCTCGTTCCGGGTGACGCGGCCGCAATCGCTGCGCTTCCGCTCGGGCGAGTTCG
>JAGRMU010000443.1:484-1582 GCA_020441165.1 Sedimentitalea sp. | reverse complement strand
CGGTGGCCGAGGTGGCGCCGGCATAATGCGGATAGAGCGGGAAGAACAGGATTCTGCGGCACCCGGCCTCGACCATCGCGCGCAGCCTCGACGCGGTCGAGGGGTTGCCGTAGCGCATGCAGAAATCGACCTGCACCCGGTCGCCATAGCGGTCCTGCAGGGCTTCGGCCATGCGCGCGGTCTGCGCCTTGGTGATGGTCATCAGCGGGCTTTCCCCCGCCTCGTTGTTCCAGATCGACCGGTAGGCGGCGCCGCTGGTGAAGGGGCGCTTGCTGAGAATGACCAGTTGCAGCAGCGGCTGCCATTTCCAGGCCGGATAATCGATCACCCGCTTGTCCGAGAGAAACTCGTTCAGGTAGCGGCGCATCGACCAGTAGTCGGTGGCGTCGGGCGTGCCGAGATTGGCCAGCAGGATGCCGACCTTCTCCCCCGGCAGCGGCGGATGGTCCGCCGGCGCGTGGGCGGGGCGGGTGGCGGCGGTCTGATCGAGCATGGCGCGGTCCTGATCCTGGTGTGCGAGGGCTGCAGATAAGGGAAATCCGGCGCGGGTCAATCGCCGAGCCCGGTTTCGGTGGTCCCCAGCGCGTCGGCCAGCCGCGCCTGGGCCGAGCCGGGCCGCAGCGGTTTGGGCTGCGAGGCGTCCGGCGCCCAGCCGGTCAGGCAGACCAGCTCGAACGTGGCGCGGATGCGGCCTTCGGGGGCCGCGAACCGCTCGGCATAGAGCGCGCCGGCCAGGTCGAAGACCGCGCGCCGGGTCGGATGGCGCAGGCGCCCGGCCAGGGCGTTGGTCTCGCCCATGGCGCGCAGGTCGTGCATCAGGTGCCCCAGGTCGCGGTATTCGGCGGTCAGCGGCACCGAATCGGCCACCGGCAGCGCCAGCCCGGCGCGTTGCAGCAGCGCCCCGAGGTCGCGGATCTCGGCCATCGGCGCGACGCGCGGCGAGAGGCCGCCGGTGATCCGGCTTTCCGCCTCCGAAAGCGCCGCGCGCAGTTCGGCCAGGGTGCGCCCGCCGAGCAGCACGCAAAGCAGCAGCCCGTCGGGTTTGAGCGCGCGGCGGCACTGGATCAGCTGGCCGACCGGATCGTTCGCCCAGTGCAG
>JAGRMU010000443.1:0-416 GCA_020441165.1 Sedimentitalea sp. | reverse complement strand
GCGAGGCGGCCCTGCCACAGCGCCGGGAAAGGCGTGACGACGGCGGCGGACGTAAACACTCTGTTAACCATCGCCAGCCGATCCTCGACCTCGTCCCGCGCCGCCTCGTGCAGGAACAGCGCATCGGCGCGGCTGCGCCGGCGATGGGCGGCGAGGGCGGAACGGTCGAAGAGGGGGGGCGCCGGGGTCATGGGCGCAAACTAGAGCGATGCTGGCACGGATACAAACGGCGATCGAACTGCTCTACCCGCCGCGCTGCCTGGGCTGCGGCGCCATGGTGGAGAGCGATTTCGGCCTCTGCGGCGCCTGCTGGAGCCAGACGCCCTTCATCGGCGGCACGGTCTGCGACGCCTGCGGCACGCCGCTGCCGGGCCAGGAGGACGGCCACCGCCTGGAATGCGACGACTGCATGGCCC
>JAGRMU010000442.1 GCA_020441165.1 Sedimentitalea sp. | reverse complement strand
CGCTACGACCGTATCGCCAACAAGCTGATCGAGGAAAGCGACTGCCTGCTCGTGGTCGGCTGCAAGCTGGGCGAGATCGCCACCAAGCGCTACACCGTGCCCGGGCCGGGCAAGCGGGTGATCCATCTGGACTGCGTGGCCGAGGAGATTGGCCGCACCTATGCGCCCGAACTGCCTTTGTGGGGCGATGCCCGCGAGGGTATTCGCGACCTGCATGCCGCACTGATGGGCAAGTCGGCGCCCGAGGCGCGCAAGGTCTGGTGCGACGGTGTGGTCGCCAAGATGGAGGACTGGCGCAAGATGGCCGCTGCCCGGCTGACCAGCGAGGAAGTACCGGTGTCCATGGGCCGGATGATCGGCGAGCTGAACAAGACCCTGCCCGATGACGCGATCCTGATCGCCGATGGCGGGTTCGCAGCACATTGGGGCGGGCTGCTTTATGACAGCAGGAAGCCTGGCCGGGGGTTCGTTCCCGACCGGGGCTTTGCTTCGATCGGCTACGGGTTGCCCGGCGCCATCGGCGCCTGCCTTGCCGCGCCCGATCGGACGGTGGTCGCCATCACCGGCGACGGCGGCTTCAACATGGTGCTGGGCGAGATCGAGACCGCGCGCCGGATGAAGCTGGCGCCGGTGATCATGGTCGTGAACAACGCCGCCTCGGGTTATGTGAAGGCGTTGCAGCACCTGATGTATGGCGAGGGCAGCTACCAGTCGAGCGACCTGGCCGAAACCAATTACGCGGTGGTGGCCGAGGCGATGGGCTGCCTGGGCATCCGGGTGGAAACGCCCGACGCGTTGGGCGAGGCGATCCGCCGGGGGATGGCCGAGACGGGTCGGCCAACGGTTCTGGACGTGGTGGTGACGCGCGATCCGGGCAAGATGCTGCCCGCCGCCGACAGCCGCGCGGTCAAGGTCAAGAAGGGTGACCGCGTTGCCTGAGCCTCTGCTCGCGGACAGCGTGACGAAACTCGACGGTGCGCGGGGGCGTACCGTCGTCACCGGCTCGCATGGCGGGGTGTTCGCCGCCTGCCTGGCGTTTCGGTCAGGCTGCCGTGCGGCGGTGTTCCACGATGCGGGCGTCGGGCTGGATAGCGCCGGGATCGGCGGGCTGGCCTGGCTTGATCGTGCCGGCATGGCGGCGGCGGCGGTGGATCACCGCAGCGTGCCCATCGGCGACGCGGCGGCGATGCTGGAGCGTGGCGTGATCTCGCATGTCAACACGGCTGCGCGGGCCGTCGGGGCTGTCCCCGGGATGACCTGCGCAGAGGCGGTGCGGCTGCTGGCGGGCGCGGCGATGCCGGCGGGCGAGGCGCCCGAGATCGGCGAGACGCGCGAGGTGGTGGAGCAGGGCGCCCGGCGCCTGATCCTGGTGGATTCGGCGAGCCTTGTTCTGCCCGAGGATGCCGGGCAGGTGGTCGTCACCGGCTCGCACGGGGCCATCTTTGGCGGCAACCCGGCCAATGCGCTGAAGGTCGATGCCTACCTCGCGCTGTTCAACGATGCGGGCGGCGCGGCCACGTCGCGCCTGCCGGCGTTGCAGGACCGGGGCGTTGCCGCTGCTACCGTCGCGGCGATGACGGCGCGGATCGGCGCGGCACGCTCGACCTGGAAAGATGGCGTGATCTCGGCCTGCAACGATCTTGCGGCAGAGATGGGGGCGCGGCCCGGGATGGCGGCGCGCGACCTGGTCGGGATCGCGCTGGCGCACTGAGGTCAAATGCCGAGCGGCCCTATCGCGTCAGGCGATCTGCCGCTCCTGCGCGTCACGAAGCAGAAGGCGCGTGGCGCCCCGACCTTGTCGCCCGGCGAGGTTGAGATCCTCGATAACCGGTCCAGTCGCAAGTCTGCCCGAACGGCACATGCGCTCCGGACCGTCCGCGCATGGTTCCTGTTCCTGCCGCCCTGCAGCCCTGATCGCGATACGATCGAAATGGCAGTCTCGAAGCTCAGGACGGCATCCGGGGAGCCACCCCGCCGAGTTGAAACGGGAACAGAAGCCCCACGGCGACCGGCAGCGGAGGGCGCGCGAGCCTTCCGCCGTTTACGTCATCGCATCAAAGATGCTACCAGATGGAATCCGACAAGACTAGGAACGTCAGGAAACACCGCAGGCGGGCCCCGAAGATCGTCATCAATGCTCAGGATCTTGCCCAGATCGAGGCTCTCGTGGAGAGGGGCGATGCAGCGCAATCCCGAGTTGGCCGACCGTCTGCTGGACGAGATCGGGCGCGCCTGGATCGTCGCGTCGGCCAGGAAGCCGGCGAAGGACGTCTCGCCCGGCCGCACGGAGACTTACCGGGACGAATACACCGGTCTGGAAAAAAACCGTGACGCTGGTCTATCCGGACGATGTCGACAACGACCGTCAGCTTGTGTCGCAGAGGAGGCCGATCGGTGTCGCCCGTCCGGGGCTGCCCGAGGGGGCGGAGTTCCATTGAGACACGCACCACAACCAGCGCCGGGAGCGCTCGGCGACGACGGTCGAACCGGCCCCGCCGCCGGGCAGTCCGGGAGGTGAGCGTGGGCCCTCCGCCGGCGAGACGGACCCTCGCGCGCCGTGTCCGGACATCGGCAGGGCGGGCCGCGCGGTGGCTGCGGCGGAACATGGAACTGAGCTCTCTTCTGTTCCTGGTCGTCGTCGTGGGGGCTGTCTGGGCCTTCGCGGAACTGGCGGACGAGGTTCTCGAGGGTGCAACGAACGATCTTGACCGGACCATTCTGCTCCTGCTCAGAGCGCCGGGGGACGTGGCCGAGCCGCTTGGCCCGCTCTGGCTGCAGGAGATGGCGCGCGACGTGACCGCCTTGGGCGGTGTCGCCGTCCTCGCCCTCGCGACGCTGGCGACCGCCGGCGTCTTCCTGATGCTGCGGAGCTTCGGGGCGATGGCCTATCTTCTGGTCACGGTCGGGGGCGGGATCCTGGTTTCGAGCATCGCCAAGGAGGTCTTCGACCGGCCGCGCCCGGACCTCGTGCCGCACGGCGCGATCGTGAGTACCGCGAGCTTCCCGTCGGGCCATTCGATGATGGCGGCGGTCACCTACCTGACGCTCGGGGTCCTGATCGCCCGGGGTCTCTCGGACAGGCGCCTGAAGATCTATGTCCTCTCGCTGGCGGTGACGATGACCCTCCTCGTCGGCGTCAGCCGGGTCTATCTGGGGGTGCATTGGCCCACGGACGTTCTCGCCGGCTGGCTCGCCGGAAGCGGCTGGGCGGTGGCGTGCCTGCTGGGCGCAAGCCTGGTGTCGCGCAACAGACCCTAGGGTGGGGATATCCGGATGTTGCCCGGAGCGGCCAATCAACATCCGGCAGACTGCCCGGTAGAGCCCGCCCCGCGGAAACGACAGATGGCAGCGCCCCTTCCAGGGCGCCCGGTCTAGTCGCTCTGAAGCGGGCACGATGGTGCACCTCAACCAGTCTGCCAGATCGGCGTGGTGTCATCCGAGCGGGAAAGGTATGGAGTCGACGCTCTGTCCTTGCGCGCGGCTACCAGACGCGCTGTTCCCGAAGGGAAAGCAGGATGTTGATTTCCACCCTGAAGTGACCCGGGTTGCGGCATAATTTCCATTGAGAATTGACCCATGTGAGCCTGAGATATGCGCAGAAGTTGGTGATGCATGATCAGGCGGCGATTTGAACGTGGCGGAGACCGTCGC
>JAGRMU010000441.1 GCA_020441165.1 Sedimentitalea sp. | reverse complement strand
TGGTCCTCGGCTATCGCTGGGCGCCGTTCATCAACGTCTGGACCCCGCCCGCGTTCATGGTTCACATCAACAACGCGCTGATGGTCCTTGCGCTCTGGACCTTCGGCTCGAGCATGGCCAAGGGCGCCAAGGTCTGGCCGGCAACCCGGATCCGGCATCCGCAGCTGGCGGGGGTGATGATCTGGGCCGTCGCGCATCTGCTGGTCAACGGCGATCTGGCCTCGATCCTGCTCTTCGGCGGCCTGCTGGCCTGGGCAGCGGGCGAGGTGATCGTGATCAACCGGGCCGCCCCCGCCTGGAGCGCGCCCGCGCCGGCCGGAACCGCGACCTGGGTGCGTCTTGTGGTGATCACCCTGGTTCTGTTCGCGATCATCGCCTTCATCCACCTGTGGCTGGGCGTCTCGCCCTTTCCGTCGTGAGGACATGACATGAAGATCTACCGCCTGCTCACCGAGGACGATACGTCCGCGTTTTGCCACAAGGTCAGCGATGCGCTCTCCAAGGGATGGGAGCTCTACGGCTCGCCGACCTACAGCTTCGATGCCGCCCGCGGCGCGATGCGTTGCGGCCAGGCGGTGACCAAGGAAATCCACACGCCCTACACCCCCGACATGAAACTTGGGGACCAGTGATGGCTGCGCCGAAGACCAACCCGGGGCGGTTCTTCGAGGATTACGCGGTGGACGACGTGCTGACCCATGCGGTACCGCGCACCGTCTCGGGGGGCGAGCGGGCGCTCTACCAGGCGCTCTACCCGGCGCGCCACGCGCTGGCCTCCTCGGACGAGTTCGCCCGGGCCTGCGGTCTGCCGGCCAGTCCGCTCGACGACTGGGCGGCGTTCCACCTGGTCTTCGGCAAGACCGTGCCGGACGTGTCGCTGAACGCGGTGGCCAATCTCGGCTATGCCGAGGGGCGCTGGCTGCAGCCGGTCTATCCCGGCGATACGCTGCGCTCGGAGTCGCGGGTGATCGGGCTCAAGCAGAACTCCAACGGCAAGTCCGGCGTGGTCTGGGTGCGGACGCGGGGCCTGAACCAGCGCGGCGAGGCGGTGCTGGATTATGTGCGCTGGGTGATGGTGCGGAAATCCGACCCGGAGGCCCCGGCCCCCGAAACAGTTGTTCCCGATCTGGCGCCCGCCGTGGCGCCCGCCGATCTGGCGATCCCCGGGGGGCTCGATTTCACCGGCTACGATTTCGCGCTGGCGGGCGAGCCGCATCGCTGGGGCGACTACGCGGTCGGCGAGCAGATCGATCATGTGGACGGCGTGACCATCGAGGAGGCCGAGCACATGCTAGCCACCCGCCTCTGGCAGAACACCGCCAAGGTGCATTTCGACGCCACGAACCGCGAGGACGGCAAGCGGCTGATCTATGGCGGCCATGTCATCAGCCTTGCCCGCGCGCTGTCCTTCAATGGCCTCGCCAACGCCCAGATGGTGGTGGCGCTGAACGGCGGCGCCCATGCCAACCCCTGTTTTGCCGGCGACACGGTGCGGGCCTGGTCTGAGGTGCTGGACAAGGCCGAGACTGCCGCCCCCGGCATCGGCGCGATCCGGCTGCGGCTGGTCGCCACAAGGGGCGGGGCGCCGTTCCGGCTGAAGGGCGAGGATGGCCGCTACCTGC
>JAGRMU010000440.1:168-7603 GCA_020441165.1 Sedimentitalea sp. | reverse complement strand
CTAGGTCCGGGAGCAAGACGTGATCTGACCGCGCCGCTCCGACCCCTGCGCTGAGGATCGCGCCGACCCGAGGGTGGGCGCAATCGCGCCCTCCCTGGGGGCGGTTCGGGCGCGATCCGGGGCCGCGCCCCGGAAAGAAGTGCGGAGGGATTCTGTCGACGTGGCGTGTCGCGCGCGTGCTAGCGCAGGATAAGCAGCGGGGCCGGGCCCAGCGTCAGCGGGCCGAGGGCCACCATCCCGCCTTCAAAATCGAGATCCACGTCCAGCGCGTCGGGATTGCCGCCGATCCGCGCCAGCAGCGACAGGGCGGTCTCGACCGAGGCGGCGGCCACCGCGGGCAGGACGCCGCTGGCCTGCGCGAGGGCGAGCATCTCGCGCCAGTTCTCGGCCTTGAGCGTCACGCGCCCGTCGGGCACGCCGGCCGGATCGACGGTCACCGCGCCGGTCGCCTTCAGCCGCATCGGCCCCCACTGCAGCTCGGCCAGCGCGAGATCGATGGCCACCGGCTGCGGCCGCCGATCCTCGAGCGCGCCGCGGTCCCAGGGCCGGTCGAAGGTCACCGTCATCGCCAGCTCCGCCGCCTCGAAGCCCGCGGGCAGACCCTCGCCCTGCGCCACCGTCTCGCGCAGCCGTGCGCCGGGGGTGAAGTCCTCGGCGCCGATGCGAACCGCGTAGGTCTCGGGCCGCTCGAGCTGATCCATCTCGAGGCCCAGCGTGCGCGCCCCGGCCAGCGGGCCGGCGGCATCGGCCAGCACCCAGGGCCCCGCGGTCAGCGCCATCCGCTGCACCTGCAGCGCGGTTCCCGGGCGCAGGTGCAGATCGGCGGTCATGCCGGCGGCGGTCAGGATCACCGTCTGGTCGAAATAGGACAGGTACTGCGGGGTCTCGGCGAAGCGGACGGTCTGCTGCCCCGGCCAGATCGCCGGGCTGTCCAGTTCCAGCCAGTCCGCCTGCCAGGCGGTGCCGGTGGCCGGATCGGCCAGCGCCGGGCTTTCCAGCCGGGTGACGTGGCGCAGCGGAAAGCCCGAGGTCGAGAGATCGGCGACCTCGGCCTGCCAGCCGCGCGCCGCCTGCTCCTCGAACCAGCCCGACAGGCTCTGCCGCAGCAGGTATCCCGACGCCAGCCAGTAGACCGACCACGCCAGCCCCAGGGCGATCGCCAGTTTCACCATCCGCATCATGCCGCGCCCCTTTATCCCGACCGGAGTTTGATGTTTACAGGCACAAACGGGCAGGGGCCAGACGGATGACGATGTGGGTTTTCGGCTATGGATCGCTGCTCTGGAACCCCGGTTTCGAGGTGGCGCAGCGCCGGGTCGCGACGCTTGGCGGATATGCCCGCTCGTTCTGCATGCGCTCGATCCATCATCGGGGCACCGCCGAGGATCCCGGCCTGGTCCTGGCGCTGGATGCATCGCGCGGGGCGCGCTGCGAAGGGCTGGCGCTGGCCGTGGCCGAAGGGCAGGAGGCGCGCACGCTCGACTATCTGCGCGAGCGTGAATTGATCTCGTCGGCCTACCTGGAACGGAGCCTCGAGATCGCGCTGGCGGACGGGCCGACCGTCACCGCCGTCACCTACGTGATCGACCCGCACCACGTGCAATATTGCGGCGGGCTCGCGCTGGAAGAGCAGGCCCGGATCATCGCCCGGGCGGTCGGCGGGCGCGGCCCGAATACCGAGTATCTCTACAACACCGCCGCGCATCTGGCCGAGATCGGGCTGCACGATCCCGACCTCGAATGGCTGGCCGCGCGGGTGCGCAGCCTCACCGCATAAAGCCTTGGCGTCGCCCGCCTTTCTTCTGTAGGCTCCGGCCCGAGCAGCCTAAGGTGTCAGGAGCTGAGCAGATGGCGCAGCCAGACCGCAAACCCAGACCGCAATTCTCGCAGCCGGTGCGCCAGATCATGTCGATGCTGATCGCCCTCGGGATGGCGGTGGCCGGCGCGGTCATGGCCCTGCCGCGGGTGCTGCCGGTCTTCGAGGCCAACCCCTATCTCAACGGTTTCATCGGCTTCGTCTTCGTGATCGGCGTGGTGGCCTGTTTCTGGCAGGTCACCCAGCTGATCGGCTCGGTGCGCTGGATCGAGGAGTTCGCCGGCGGCGCGCCCGCCAACGGCAATGCGCCGCCGCAGCTTCTGGCGCCGCTGGCTTCGCTGTTGCGCTCGCGCGGCGCGCACATGCAGTTGAGCGCCTCCTCGACCCGCTCGATCCTCGATTCCGTGGCCACCCGGATCGACGAAGAGCGCGAGATCACCCGATACATCGTCAACCTGCTGATTTTCCTTGGACTTCTCGGCACGTTCTACGGGCTGGCGACCACCGTGCCGGCGGTTGTCGACACCATCCGCAGCCTCGCCCCGCAGGAGGGCGAAGACAGCACCGCGGTGTTCGGCCGCCTGATGACCGGGCTCGAGTCGCAGCTGGGCGGCATGGGCGTGGCCTTCGCCTCGTCGCTTCTGGGCCTGGCCGGATCGCTGATCGTCGGCTTGCTGGAGCTCTTTGCCGGGCACGGGCAGAACCGGTTCTACCGCGAGCTCGAGGAATGGCTGTCCTCGATCACCCGCGTCGGCTTCTCCTCGGGCGAGGAGGGCGGCGCCCAGACCGATGCGCTGACCGGGGTGCTCGACCACATGACCGAGCAGATGGACGGGCTGCGCCAGATGTTCACCGACTCCGATGCCAGCCGGTCGGTGGTCGACCGCAAGCTGGGCGAGTTGATCGACGCGATCGGCCAGATGAACAGCCGGCTTGACCGATCGGACGACACGGTGGCGGCGCTGGACCGGGTGGCGGTGGGGCAGGAGACGCTGCTGGAATTCCTGCGCGACCGCGGCGGCGGCGACGGCATCGACGCCGAAAGCCGGATGCGCCTGCGCTCGATCGACGTGCAGATGCTGCGCATCCTCGAGGAGATCTCGGCCGGCCGGCAGGAGAGCATGGCCGAGCTGCGCCGCGACATCGACCTCTTGATCAAGGCGGTCGCCCGTCCGCGCGGCGCCGGCGGCGGAGGCTAGGCGATGGCCCTGTCCCGGCGCACCGGTCAGCGCTTCCAGGCCTCGATCTGGCCCGGTTTCGTCGACGCGATGACCGGGCTGCTGCTGGTGCTGATGTTCCTGCTGACGATCTTCATGGTGGTGCAGTTCGTGCTGCGCGAGACCATCTCCGGGCAGGAAAGCGAGCTGGACACCCTGTCCTCGGAGATCTCGGCCCTGGCCTCGGCCCTGGGGCTGGAGGAGCGCCGCTCGGCCGCGCTGACCCGCGAGCTGGGCGAGTTGACGTCGACCCTCGACGCGGCGCGCACCGAGATCGCCGGACAATCGGCGCAGATCGCCGCGCTGACCGCGGACCGCGCTCGCCAGGACGCGGCGCTGGAGGCCGCGCAAACCCGGATCACCGGGTTCGAGGCACAGGTCGCCGCCCTTCTCGCGGACCGGGATCGCGCGTTGGCGGACGTCGCGGCGCTCGAGGGCGACCGCGCGGCGCTGATCTCGGAGAAGGAGGCGCTGGACCTGGCCCTGGCCCGCTCGCGCACCGAGATCGATGCCCAGGCCGAGGCCGCCCGGCTGGCGGCGGCGCGGCGCGAGGCGCTGGACGCACTGATCGCCGATCTGCGCCGGCGCCAGACCGAGACCGCCGCGCAGGCGGAAACCCTCGGCGAGACGGGCGCGGACCTGCAGCGGCAGCTGAGCGACGAGGAGGCCGCGCGCCTCGCTGAAGCCGCTGCCGCCGAGGCCCTGCGTGCGAAGCTTCAGGACGCCGACGCGGAGCTGACCGCGATGACCCTGGCGCTGGAGGCGCAGCGGTCCGAGGCCGAGGACACGCTGGCGCTGCTGGCGGCCGCCGATGCCGCCCGCGCGGCGCTGGATGCCAAGCTGGCCGACGCGCTGGCGCGGCTCGATACGGCCGAGGCCCAGACCCGTGAGCGCGACGAGCTGGCCGAGCGCCTGACCAGCGTGCTGCGGCAGATGGAGATTGCCCAGGCCGACGGGGCGCGGAGCCGCTCGGCGCTGGAGGCGGACCTTGCGCGGCTGCGGGGCGAGGCCGCCGACGCGCGCGCCGCGCTGACCGCGGACCTGGCCGCGGCCCGGGCGGAGGCGTCGGAAACCCGCGCAGCGCTGGAGGCGGCGCTGGCGCGGCAACGGGCGCAGAGCGTGCAGACCCAATCGCAGTTCGAGGCCGAACTGGCGCGGTTGCAGCGCGAGGCCGCAGACACCCGCCAGGCGCTAGAGGCGCAGGTGCAGGCGGCGCGGGATGCGGGCGAGACCTCGCGGCAGGCGCTGCAGGCCGAGCTGGACGCCGCTCGGGCCACCGCCGCCGAGACCGAGGCGGCGCTGAAGGCGGAGCTGTCGCGCGCCCAGGCCGATCTCGCGGTGGCCCGGTCGCTGGCCGAGGACAGCGCCGAGGATCGCGCCTCGGTGGAGTCGCGGCTGCTCGCGGCGTTGGAATCGCTGGAACGGGCGCAGGCGGCGGCCAGCGACCAGGAGCTGCTGCGCAGCCGGCTGGCGGCCGCGCTGCAGGAGCGGGACGCCGCCGAGGCCCGGGCCGGCGAAGAGATGAGCGCCGCCGAGGAGCGCGCGGCGCTTCTGGCCCAGGCGCGCGCCGCGCTCGCTGAACAGGAGGCGATCTCGACCGAGGCGCAGCGCCAGACGGCGCTCCTGAACCAGCAGGTGGCGGCATTGCGCAGCCAGCTCGGCGGGCTGCAGGCGTTGCTGGACGATTACAAGGAGCGCGATGCCGCCGCCAAGGTGCAGCTGGAAAGCCTGGGCTCGGACCTCAACGCCGCGCTCGCCCGCGCCGCTTCGGAAGAGCGCAAGCGGCGGCTGCTTGAGGAGGCCGAGCGCGAGCGGCTGGAGGCCGAGGCGCGCGCCCTGGAGGAAGAGGCCAGGAAGCTGGAAGCCAAGGCGCAGGATCTCGAACGCTACCGCTCCGAGTTCTTCGGGCGGCTGCGCGACGTGCTGGGCGCGCAGGAGGGAGTGCGGATCGAGGGCGACCGGTTCGTCTTCTCCTCCGAGGTCCTGTTCCCGCCGGGCAGCGCCGTCCTGTCAGAGGCCGGAAAGGTCGAGATCGCCAATGTGGCGGGCATCCTGCAGGGGGTGATCGACGTAATTCCGCCCGAGATCGACTGGGTGATCCGGGTCGATGGCCATACCGACGACCGCCCGCTTCTCGGATCGGGCCGCTATGCCGACAACTGGGAGCTGAGCCAGGCGCGCGCCCTCTCGGTTGTGCGCTACATGATCGACCCGTTGGGGATCCCGCCCGACCGGCTGGCGGCGAACGGGTTCGGCGAGTTCCAGCCGGTCAATTTCGCCGATACCCCCGAGGCGCGCGCCCAGAACCGGCGCATCGAGCTGAAGCTGACCGAGAAATAGCCGCTCAGCGGATCTGCATCCGCGCGGTCTTGCGGTCGATCACCGCGTTGCCGCGGCGCAGCGTCACGGTGCCGGTATAGGTGCCCGAGGGCCAGGCCCCGGCGGTACGCCGCTTGCCCATGGCCTTGAAATACTGCGCCTGGTTGCGCTCGATCCCGCTACTGTCCGCGAATGTCCATCCGTCCGGACCGTCAATCGCGATCTCGATGACATCGCCCGTCCGGGCGCCATAGCCATAGCCGAAAAGGACCAGGCCGGACGCATCCGGGGCGAGGTCCGCGCGCGCGGCGGTCCCCGCCTTGACCGCGTCGTAGTCCGGGATCGCCGCGGCGAAACCGGCGTCGATGAGCCCGCCCGGGCGGTAGCCGGGGGGCGCGGCCCAGAGGCCGGGGCCGGTGCCGCCGCAGCTTTCGCCGGCCTCCACGGCGAAGGGATCGATCACCGCGCCGTCGCGGCGCACCGACAGGTGCAGGTGCGGAAACTCGGTCTTTCCGCTCAGACCGACCTGGCCGATCCGGTCGCCGGCGCCCACGCGATCGCCCTCGCGAACCCGCACCGAGCCGGATTTCATGTGGCAATACTGCGTCTCGTAGCCCTCCGCATGGCGCAGCACGACGCCGTTGCCGCATTCGCGCCCGGCGATGGCACTGGCGGTCTCGTCCGAATAGGCGACGTCGGCCATTCCGTCGCGGGTGCCGACCACCGTGCCTGGCGCGGCGGCCAGCACATCGACGCCGCGCTCCATTGCCGTCAGGCTGGGCAGGGCGAAATCGGTGCCCTTGTGGCCATCGTAGGTGAGCGTGCCGCAGTCATAATCGGCCGCGCCGGGGCCCGGGTCGCGGTCGACATAGTTCTGGATGTGGCAGGTCTCGCCGAGGGTGCAGTCGATCGGCTGGATCAGCGACGGCTCGCCCGCCGCCAGAGGGGCGGCGAGCGATGCGATGAAAAGCGCCCAGAAGGCGCGCATCAGTCCGCGGTCAGCAGCGGTGGCTTGTTGCCGGAGAGACGCGGATTGCCGGGGCCGTCGATCCGCAGATCGAGCGCACCGTCCTTGAGGCCGACCTTGACGACACCGCCCTTGGCCAGCTTGCCGAAGAGAAGCTCCTCGGCGAGCGGCTTCTTGATGTATTCCTGGATCACGCGGCCCAGCGGGCGGGCTCCCATCTTGTCGTCATAGCCCTTGTCGGCCAGCCATTCGGCCGCCGGCCGGGTCAGCTCGATGCTGACATGGCGGTCCATCAGCTGCGCTTCGAGCTGCAGCACGAACTTCTCGACCACCTGCAGGATGACGCTCTTCGGGAGCGGGTCGAACGAGATCACCGCATCCAGCCGGTTGCGGAACTCGGGGGTAAAGGTCCGCTCGATCGCGGCGGTATCCTCGCCCTCGCGCCGGTCGCGCCCGAAGCCGATCGCCGCCTTGGCCTGCTCGGAGGCGCCGGCGTTCGACGTCATGATCAACACCACGTTGCGGAAGCTGACCGTGCGGCCGTTGTGATCGGTCAGCTCGCCATGGTCCATGACCTGCAACAGGATGTTGTATACGTCCGGATGCGCCTTTTCCATCTCGTCCAGCAGCAGCACGCAATGCGGGTGCTGGTCGACGCCATCGGTCAGCATGCCGCCCTGGTCGAAGCCGACATAGCCCGGAGGCGCGCCGATCAGGCGGCTGACCGCGTGCTTCTCCATGTACTCGGACATGTCGAAACGCAAGAGCTCGACCCCCAGAGTGTCGGCCAGCTGCTTGGCCACCTCGGTCTTGCCGACGCCGGTGGGGCCGGCGAAGAGATAGTTCCCGATCGGTTTTTCCGGCTCGCGCAGCCCGGCCCGGGCCAGCTTGATGGCGCTGGCCAGCGCCTCGATGGCCTTGTCCTGCCCGAAGACCACGCGCTTGAGCGAAGTGTCGAGATCCTTGAGCACCTCGGCATCGTCCTTGCTGACGTTCTTGGGCGGGATGCGCGCGATCTTGGCGACCACCGCCTCGATCTCCTTGGTGCCGATGGTCTTGCGCCGCTTCGCCGCCGCCACCAGGTGCTGCGCGGCGCCGGCCTCGTCGATCACGTCG
>JAGRMU010000440.1:0-144 GCA_020441165.1 Sedimentitalea sp. | reverse complement strand
TGCGGTCGTTGATGTAGCGCGCCGAAAGCTCCACCGAGGTCCGGATCGCGTCGGCGGTGTAGCGGACGTTGTGATGCTCCTCGAAATAGGGCTTCAGCCCCTTGAGGATCTTCACCGTGTCCTCGACCGAGGGCTCGTTCACGT
>JAGRMU010000075.1:15853-26362 GCA_020441165.1 Sedimentitalea sp. | reverse complement strand
CGCCAACACCAGGATCAGGCCCAGCCAGGCCGCCCTCAACATCTTCGCCATCGGTCTCTCCCCCCATTGCGCTCCGCGCCCGTGGTCAGTCCGGCATCACCGCCACGCCCCAGGGCTGCTGGCCGACCGGAACCGACTTCACCGCCTTCTGGGCGGCGACGTCGATGATGGTGACGTCGTTCGAATTGCCGTTGGTGGTGATCAGGTATTTCTGATCCGGGGTGAAGGCCAGTTGCCAGACCCGCTGGCCGACCAGGATGTAGTCCACCACCTCCAGCGATTCGACATCGATCACCGCCACCCGGTTCGCCGGCCCCAGCGCCACGAACAGCCACTTGTTGTCCGCGGTCACCTTCATCCCCACCGGTTGCAGCCATTCGGGCTGCACGCCGGGCACCTCGAAGTGGATCTTGCCGGTCAGCTGCGGGCCGCCCTCGGCATTGGGGTCGATCACGCTGACCGTGCCGCCGATCTCGGAACTGACGAAGAGCGTCGCCCCATCGTCGGTAAAGACCGCATAGCGCGGGCGTTGGTCGACCAGCACGTTGTGCTTGATCTGGTAGTCCGAGGTGTCGATGAAATGCGCCATGTTGGTGGTCTCGGAGGTGTTGACCACCCAGGCGCCATCCGGGCTGATCGCCATGCCCTCGGGTTCGATCCCCACCGGGATCTCGGCATGGACCACGTGCTTTTCGGTATCCACCACGGTGACCAAGTTGTCGTCCTCGTTGGCGACATAGAGCGGATTGCCCGAGGCGTGCAGGGTGAAAAGCTCGGGGTCCGGCCCCGAGGGCAGCGTCCAGAGCTGCTCGTAGGTCTCGGTATCGAAGACCCTGATGGTGTCGTCGTCCGAGGCGCAGACATAGAGATGCGCCCCGTCCGGGCTGATCCCAATGCCGCGCGGCCGGTTGCCGGCGTCGAACTCGTCGATCACCTCCCAGCTGTCGCTGTCCAGCACGGTGACGGTGTTGCCCTTCTCGTTGCTCACGAAGACCTTGTTGGCCAGGGCGGGGGTGGCAAGGCAGAGGGCGGCGGCAATGGCGGCATGTCTCATGGCGGTCCTCATGGTTGGAAGGCGGTGCAACGGCTCTCAGGCCGGTCCAGCCCGAGCGTGTCGAGGGTCGAGCTCTGGTGCAGGAACCCCTCCTGCGGCGAGACCGAGACCGTCACCCGGGATTCGGTCAGGATGATCGGCTGGCGCAACTGGCCGTTCCAGGGGCGGAAATCCACCCCGCGGCCCTTGAACGCCGCCAGCTCGAAGGCGTCGCTCAGGATGTAGTCGCGCAAGACCGCGGCGTCGTTGGAACTGGTGCGGATCACCGCCTCGCCGATCACCCGCAGGGCCAGCCAGACCTCGTAATCGGCCTCCTGCACATAGCGGCCCGACGCGGCCTCGAACCGGGTCTGGAACTGCGTCGCCCCCCAGGATTCATGCGCGGCATGGAAGGTCACCGGGCGCAACCCGCCCGAGCCCATCACCGGGCGCGGATCCCAGACCTGGTAGGGCAGATGCGGCCCGAACACGTCCGACGCGTCGGCGGCGATCACCACGTCATGCTCGGCTGCGCTCTGGGTGAAGACCGGGATCTGGCGCTGCACCATCACGTGGCCGGTATCGGCGCGGCGCGAGCCGCCGGTATCCTCGAACTCGCGCTCCTCGACGATCCTGGCGCCGAACTTGCCGGCGGCGCGGCGATAGGCCTCGCCGAGCGCGCGATCACCGGGGTTGGAGCCCTGGATCAGGAACAGCCGGTTCCATTTCTTCCACACCGCGAACTGCACCACCGCATCGGCCATCATCGCCTGGCTGGGCGCCACGTGCAGGATGTTGGCGCGGCAGTCCTGATCGCGCAGGTTGGTATCACGGGCCCCGGCATTCAGCACCAGCACACCCGGCCCGGCGCGCTCGGCGATCGCCAGAAGCTCCTCGGCCCGGGCCTGCACCACCAGCAGGTCGATGCCCTGCGCCAGGATCCCGTCGAGCGTTTCCGCGACCGCCTCGGGGGCGGTCGCGGCGACGACGGTCTCGAAGTCCATTCCCAGGAAGGAGCCGGTGGTCTGGTTGTCCTCGTCGGCCAGAACCGCGCCGGCAAAACCCAGATCCTGCGGCGCAAGATCGAAGCGCGAGATCGGCTGCAGCCGCGGGTAATCCACGCGCAGCACCGCCGTCCGGATCTCGAGCGCCGACGCCGCGCCGGTCCAGACCAGACCGCAGGCCAGAAGCGCCAGCAGACGCGCAATCATTCCCATTTGCCGACTCCCCCCTGTCGCTCGGCGCGAGTGTGCCCTACCCGGACGGGACTTCAAAACCGATACTTTTGGAGCATTGCCGCCCGAATGGCGTGCCCTAAACTGTTCCGGCGATCCTGGGAGGCGACATGAGACCCTTGCGATATCTTGCCATATTCGTAGGCATCGTGCTGCCGGCGGCGGTGCTGGCCCATGGCCCGACCCGCCAGAAGGTGACGCTGAGCGCCGAGGTCGCCGCCCCGCCCGAAGAGGTCTGGGCGGTGATCGGCAACTTCCAGGACATGAGCTGGCATCCGGCGGTTTTCGCCACCACCGGAAGCGGCGGCAATGACATCGATGCGACCCGGGTGCTGACACTCGGTGCCGAAGGCGGCCCGACGATCAGCGAGGTGCTCTACAAGCACGACGACGCGGCGATGAGCTATTCCTACCGGATCACCGATGTGCTGGTCGAGGTGCTGCCGGTGACCAACTATTCCTCGCATCTGACGGTCAAACCGGCGGGCGACGGCAAGTCGCTGGTGGAATGGCGCGGCGCCTTCTATCGCGGCTATCCGAACAACGACCCGCCGCCCGAACTGAACGACGAGGCCGCCATCGCCGCCGTCACCGGCATCTATCAGGCCGGTCTGGATGCGCTGGTGGCCCGGTTTGCGACGAACTGACGGGGCCCTGCTCACGGTTCTCCCCGCCCTTGTCGCGACTTCGGTCGCGGCAGGGGACCTTGCCTTCGTCACCAACCAGAGCAGCAGCGACCTGAGCGTGCTCGATCTGGACAAGCGCAGCGAGACAGCGCGCATTCCGGTGCCCGGCCAGCCCGCCGGCGTCGCGGTGTCCGCCGATCGCGGCTGGGTGTTCACGGTCAGCCCCGAGACCAAGACGCTGCGCAAGTTCGATCTGGCGACCGGCGCCGAGCTGAATGCCACGGTCCTGGACGGCGGCCCGATCGGTATTGCCCTGGCCCCGGACGGCGGGCGGGTGTTCGTGTCGGACTGGTACAATGCCCGGATCTGGGTGCTCGACGCGGCGGCCATGACGGTCGAGACGATGCTGACCACCGGCAGCGCCCCGGCGGGGCTGGTGGTGGCACCCGATGGCAGCTGGCTGGCCTCGGCGGACCGGGACGCGGACCAGGTCTCGGTCTTCGATCTGGCGAGCCTGACCCTGCGCCATGCGATCCCGGTGGGCACCCGGCCCTTCGGCCTTGCGGTGGCGCCGGACGGGCGGCTCTTTTCCGCCGATGTCGGCTCGAACACGGTGACCGTCGCCGATCCGGTCTCGGGCGCGGTGCTGGCCAGCATCGGGGTCGGCGAGCGGCCCTACGGGATCGCCTTCGCGCAGGGCGCGGGGTTCGTGACCAACCAGTATGCCGACACGGTCAGCGTCTTCGATCTCGACGATCTGTCGGTCTCGGCGACGATTGCCGTGGGCGAATACCCCGAGGGCATCGACGTGACATCGGATGGCGGCATGGTCGTGGTGGCCAACTGGTTCTCGAACACGGTCAGCCTGATCGACGCAAAGACCCGCACGGTATCGGGTGAAATCGCGACCGGCGACGGGCCGCGGGCTTTCGGGCGCTTCATCGCGCCCGCGGACGGGAGGACGGAATAATGCGAAACAGCCTATGCGCGGCGGTCGTGGCCGCCTGTCTGGCAGCACCGGTGCTGGCCGGCGGGGCCAGCTGGCCGGGCCTGCAGCAGACGCTCTATGGCGCGCGGTTCCTGGCGCCGGCCGGCGATCTGATCGCCATCGACGCGCCCTATCGCTCGGACATGGATTCGCGCACCCGCATCGGGGCGGCGGTGACCGCGCCCGAGGGCACGCTTCTGGACCGCGTCACGGTGATCCTCGACGAGAACCCGATGCCGGTCTCGGCGGTCTTCGCCTTCGCCGCGCCTCTCCCGGCCTTCGTCTTCGACGTCACCCTGCGCGTCAACGGGCCGACGCCGCTGCATGTGGTAGCCGAGACCGAAGACGGGCGGTTGCTGGTGGCCGAGGGCTTCGTGAAGACCTCGGGCCAGGGTGCCTGCGCGGCGCCGCCGGGCACCGATCCGGCCGCGGCGCTGGCGAGCCTTGGGGAGATGGTGATCGAGGTCACCGCGCCGGACCGTCTTGCCGCCCTGCTGAAGGCGCCGGCGGGGGATGCCGCGCGCCTCGATCTCGACATCAGCCATCCCAGCCATTCGGGGATGCAGATGGACCAGATCTCGCTGCTCTTCATCCCGGCGCGCTATGTCGACCGGCTGCAGATCGACCTCGACGGGCGCGGCTATGTCGATGTCACCGGCAGCATCTCGCTGAGCGAGAACCCGCGCCTGAGCGTCTCGGTGCCGCGCCGGTCCCGGACCGTCGACGTGACACTGACCGATACCGACGGGACGGTGACGAAAGCGCACAAGGCGATTGCAGACTTCTAGAGCGGGACGAATTCCAGAGGAACCGTCTTGCCTCACGCGCTGAGTATTTCGCCCGCGTCGCGCGTGAGCGAAGGGGCGCGAGCCGGGGCCGCGCCCCGGAGGGACCTGCCAGAAGGCCGCGTCCGGAACGACGGGTCCCCGGCTAGAACCCCGGCTCCGGCTCCAGTTCCACCGTGGGATGCTCCGCGCCCGTCCAGCCGTCGGTGCCCTGGGGGAACCAGAACACCCGCTCGTAACCCCATTCACGGGCGCGCTTGGCGGCGTTCCAGGACATCCAGCACTCGTTCAGGCAGAAGAACAGCAGCGGCGCCGCGGGATCGTTTCCAGCGGCCTTGTCGAGCCCGCCGCGGAAATAGGCCTCGGTCGGTTCGGCGATGCGCCCGTAGCCGACGTTCGGCAGCCAGATCGCGCCGGGGATCGAGTTGCGGATCTTGTCGTGCCAGACGGTGCCCGCGGGCAGGTTGTCGGGCTTCGGCGGCCGCGGCAGCACGTCGATGAAGGCGACGCGCCCGGTCTTCCAGAGCGCGAAGGCGGCATCGGTATCGACGACGGTCACCCCCTCGAGCGTCGCCGGCACCGGCGCGCGGTATTCGTCCTGGCGGAAGTCCTCGGGCTCGGGCACGGTCTCGGCATGGGCCGCCAGGGGCAGCCACAGCGCCAGCAGAAGCGCGGCGCGGATCATTGGATCATCTCCAGCGGCGCGGTGCCCATGTCGTTGATCAGCGGCACGCCCGCCTCGGAGAGGATGGCGTTGATCTCGCCCTGGTGGCGCCGGATCAGCGAGTTGAGCTTGCGCTGCCAGACCTTCTCGCCCTGGCGCACCCCCATGGTGATGCGGTAGAAGAGACGCGGCGGCAGCGTCTCGGCCAGAAGCGGCGTCACTTGCAGATCGGGATAGCCCTGCTTGACCAGCGGCCCGGCGATCGGGCCCCAGATCAGCGCGCCGTCGATCTCGCCCGCCTGCAGATCGGCCAGCATGTCCGGGATCGGCGATTCATAGCGCCGGTCTACCACGAGGTGATAGGGCCGGGCTTTGGCCATCAGCCCGTTGCGCGCCAGATGCGTGGCCGGCGGCGAGCCTGCGACCACCCCGAGGCGCGTCCCTTTCAACCGGTCGTCCGACAGGGCGGTCACCTCGGCGAGCGGGCCGTCGCCGCGGGTCACCAGCGCATAGGCCGAAGTGAAATAATGGTTGGTGTTCAGCACCATCTCGTCTCCCTGGGCGTAGCCGATCACCACGTCGCACTTGTTGGCGCGCAGGGTGTTGCGAATGAAGCCGGTGGCCATCGGATACCATTCGTACTGCACCGGCAGGCCCAGCTGCGCGGCGAAAAACTCGGCCAGCCGGTTCTCGTAACCTTCACCAGCGGTGTTGGACATCGGCAGGTTCGCCGGATCGGCGCAGACCCGGAAGGCGGTCTTGGACACCAGGTCCGAGGTCTGGGCCTGGCCGGTGGTTCCGGCGATGCCCAGGGTCACGCTTGCGAGGATGACGGCTCTAGCCCATGCACGCATCTTCCGCCTCGCGGAACGCGTCGGATTTCGGTTCCTTCTTGGCGGGCCGGCCACGCGGAATCGCGTCCATGCCGCGCGCCTTCAGGTAGACGTAGATATCGTCGAGAAAGCACATGACGTTTCGGTTGTCGCCGAAATGCGGCATCACCGAGTTGCCGACGGTCCGGCCGTTCACGACCACGTCGATGAAATCGTAGTATTCCATGTTCACGGCCGAGTTCTTGATCTTCGGCGCATAAGTCGAGCCTTCGCCGTCGGGGCCGTGGCAGACATGGCATTCCGAATGATAGCGCCGAAACCCCGAGAAGGTCATCCAGTCGACCGTTCCATCCTCCGCGACGTGGAAGGTCGGAATACCATCTTCGGTCAGATAGCGTCCGTCTTCCTCGGATGCGACGGGAACTTCCGGATGGTCCTTGGTGAGATCGACCGGCTGGTCGCTCCATGCCAGCGCCGCGGCGGGGAATGCC
Source organism: Sedimentitalea sp. (assembly GCA_020441165.1). Classification (GTDB taxonomy): domain Bacteria; phylum Pseudomonadota; class Alphaproteobacteria; order Rhodobacterales; family Rhodobacteraceae; genus JAGRMU01. Next base: position 19,707 of record JAGRMU010000075.1, on the reverse strand, counting down.
GCGGCAGCGATCAGGGTGAGTGCACTCCGCTTCATGCGCGAACCTTTCGGGGGTGTGATGGGAAGGAGGCGCCCGCTCGACGGATCTCCACCGAGCGGGCGCCAGGTCACGTCACGCTCAATCGGGCAGCGCGAAGACCGTCAGTTGGCCGCCCAGGGCGGTATAGTCGCTGAGCGCGGCATAGCCGCCCACTGCGCCCAGACCGTCATTGGGGTTGGTCAGACCGGCCGCAAGACCGATCCCGGCCCAGCCGCCGACACCCGACAGGATCGCGACATACTGCTTGCCCTCATGGGTGTAGGTCATCACGTTGCCGATGATGCCCGACGGGGTCTTGAACTTGTAAAGCTCCTCGCCGGTCTTGGCATCGATCGCCTTCAGATAGCCTTCGAGCGTACCGTAGAAGACGATGTCGCCCGCGGTTGCCAGGGCGCCGGACCAGACCGAGAACTGCTCGGGGATCGACCAGACGATCTCGCCCTTGATGTTGTCCCAGGCGATGAAGTTGCCCATGCCGCCATGGCTGTCCGGCGCCGGGAACATCGACAGCGTCGCGCCGACATAGGGCTGACCGGCGGTATAGCTGACGCGGAACGGCTCATAGTCCATGCAGACATGGTTGGTCGGCACGTAGAACAGCTTGGTTTCCGGCGAATAGGCCGCCGGCTGCTGGTCCTTGGTCCCCAGGGCCGCCGGGCAGATGCCGGTGGTGTTGACGTCCTCGCCATTCTGCTCGGTCGAGAACTGCGCCACGACCTGCGGACGGCCGAACTGGTCCGAATTGGGATCCATCTCGATATGGGTCGCCCAGTTCACGGTCGGGTCGAACTTCTCGGCCACCAGCAACTCGCCGGTGACGCGATCGAGCGTGTAGGCGAAGCCGTTGCGGTCGAAATGGGTCAGCAGCTTGCGCTCGGTCCCGTCGATCTCCTGATCGGTCAGGATCATCTCGTTGATCCCGTCGAAGTCCCACTCGTCATGCGGGGTCATCTGGTAGAACCACTTGGCCATGCCATCGTCGGGATCGCGGGCCATGATGGTCATCGACCAGCGGTTGTCGCCCGGGCGCTGCGCCGGGTTCCAGGTCGAGGGGTTGGCGGAGCCGTAGTAGATCAGGTCAAGCTCGGGATCGTAGGAATACCAGCCCCAGGTGGTGGCGCCGCCGATCTTCCACTGATCGCCCTCCCAGGTGTTGATCGAGCTGTCCTTGCCGATCGGCTTGCCCAGATGGGTGGTCTTCTCCGGATCGACCAGAAGCTGATCGTCCGTGCCGACCGAATAGGCACGCCAGGCCATACTGCCATCGGCGAGATTGTAGGCCGTGATATGGCCCTGAACGCCGAATTCACCGCCCGAGATGCCCACGATCACCTTGTCCTTGACGGGCAGCACGGTGGCGGTATTGGTCTCGCCGATGGTCGGATCGCCGTTGACGACGGACCATTCCACGGCGCCGGTCTCGGCATTGAGCGCGACCACGGTGGTGTCGGCCTGGTGCAGGATGATCTTTCCGTCGGCATAGGCCACGCCCCGGTTCACCGTGTCGCAGCACATCACCGGGATCACGTTGGGATCCTGCTTGGGCTCGTATTTCCAGATGATCTTGCCCTCGTTCTTCAGATCGAGCGCATAGACGATGTTCGGGAACGGCGTGTGCACGTACATCACGTCGCCGATCACCAGCGGCGAGCCTTCATGGCCGCGCAGCACGCCGGTCGAGAACATCCAGGCCACCTGCAGATCGCCGACGTTGTCCTTGTTGATCTGGTCCAGCTTCGAATAGCGCTGGTTGGCATAGTCGCCGGTCTGGATCGCCCACTGGTTGGGATCGTCGATCAGCGCCTTCAGATCGTCGTTGGCGACCGCCATGCCCGTCGTCGCGAGCAGCATCGCCGTTGTCAGGGTCAGTGTCTTCTTCATCTTTTCCTCCCAGGATATCATGCAGTTCTGGTCGTATCTCCCGCCGGATCCGGTCGAGAGGGCGGTGCTCGGGTCGAGCGCTTCCCGTTGCCTGCGCGCCGCCGGGTCGGGGAAATCTTCGATTGCGGGTCGGTCCTCCTGTGCAGTGCGGGTTGCGGATGGCTGTTGCGGCATCCGGTCGTCAGTGCATCTTCAGCCGTTCGGCGTGCCAGGCGACGTGATCGCCGGCGAAGCTGGAGACGAAGAAATAGCTGTGGTCGTGCCCGGCATGGGTGCGCAGCACGCAGGGCTGGCGGCGCCGGCTGGCGGCCTCGGCGAAGGCCTGCGGGCGCAGCAGGTCGATGAACTGGTCGTCGGCGCCCTGGTCGATCAGGATGTCGCCCGGCCAGCCGATCTCGGTCATCAGGATGGTGGCGTCATATTGCGCCCAGGCGCTCTCGTCGTCGCCGAGGTAGCTGCTGAACTGCTTGCGGCCCCAGTCCGACTGGGTCGGGTTGACGATCGGCGCGAAGGCCGAGAGCGACTGGAACCGCTCGGGGTTGCGCATGGCGATGGTCAGCGCGCCGTGGCCGCCCATCGAATGGCCGGTGATGCCGTGGCGTTCGCTGATCGGCAGCGTGTCCTCGAGAAGCGTGCGCAGCTCCTCCACCACGTAGTCGTACATGCGGAAATGCGCCTTCCAGGGATCCTGCGTGGCGTTGAGGTAGAAGCCCGCGCCGATGCCGAGGTCATAGGCCTCGTCATCGGCCACCCCCGCCCCGCGCGGCGAGGTGTCGGGAAACACCAGCGCGATGCCGTGGCGCGCGGCGTGCAGCTGCATGCCGCCCTTGGTCATCGCGTTGTCATGGGTGCAGGTCAGCCCCGAGAGATACCACAGCACCGGCACCGGCTCGCGCCGGGCCTGGGGCGGCATGTAGACCGCGAAGGTCATGTCCACGCCGCAGACCTCCGAGGCGTGGCGATAGACGCCCTGATCGCCGCCGAAGCATCTGCTGTGGGTGACGACCTCCATGGGCTCAGAACTCCACCACGGCCCGGATCGACTTGCCCTCGTGCATCAGATCGAACCCGTGGTTGATCTGGTCGAGGGTCAGCTTGTGGGTGATCATCGGGTCGATCTCGATCTTGCCGCTCATGTACCAGTCGACGATCCTGGGCACGTCGGTGCGCCCCTTGGCGCCGCCGAAGGCGGTGCCGCGCCAGACCCGCCCGGTGACCAGCTGGAAGGGGCGGGTCGAGATCTCGGCCCCCGCCGGCGCCACGCCGATGATGATGCTCTCGCCCCAGCCCTTGTGGGCGGCTTCCAGGGCGGTGCGCATCACCTTGGTGTTGCCGGTCGCGTCGAAGGTATAGTCGGCGCCGCCCTTGGTCAGCTCGACCAGATGCGCGACCATGTCGCCCTCGACCTTGCTCGGGTTGACGAAATCGGTCATCCCGAAATAGCGGCCCATCTCTTCCTTGTCGTCGTTGAGATCGACGCCAACCACCTGGTCGGCCCCGGCCAGGCGCAACCCCTGGATGACGTTCAGCCCGATGCCGCCCAGGCCGAAGACGATGCAGCGGCTGCCGATCTCGACCTTTGCGGTGTTGATCACCGCGCCGATGCCGGTGGTCACCCCGCAGCCGATATAGCAGATCTTGTCGAAGGGCGCGTCCTTGCGCACCTTTGCGAGCGCGATTTCGGGGATCACGGTGTGGTTGGCGAAGGTCGAGCAGCCCATGTAATGGTGGATCGGCGTGCCGTCGAGCATCGAGAATCGCGTTGTGCCGTCTGGCAGCAGCCCCTTTCCTTGCGTCAGGCGAATCTTCTGGCAGAGGTTGGTCTTGCCCGAGAGGCAGTATTCGCATTCGCGGCATTCGGGGGTGTAGAGCGGGATCACGTGATCGCCCGGCTCCAGCGTGGTGACGCCCTCGCCGATCTCCAGCACCACGCC
>JAGRMU010000075.1:0-15722 GCA_020441165.1 Sedimentitalea sp. | reverse complement strand
AGGTTGACCTCCATGATCTCCAGCGGCTTTCCGGCTTCGACGGCGACGGCTGCGCGTGTGCGCATGACTCTCCTCCCACGTGTTCTTGGATGACGCAAAACGCCTCTCGAAAAACTAGCGTCAGCGCGCCGAGCGAGACAACTAAGACCTTGGTGTATGTTCGGCGCCGTGGACATGGGCGGCGCCTCCGATAGACTGCCCGGACGGGGAGGCATTGCGATGATCAGACTGAAATTCCCGGCGATCCTGGCAGCGGTGTCGATCGCCTGCGGCGCGGCCTGGGCCGCGGATTATTCCGATCCCGAATGGCCCTGCGTCCAGCGCCGGGCAGACACGCTGTCGCTGGGCCTGATGTGGCCCCATCCGGTGCCCGAGGGCGCGCTGCGCCCCGAGATCGCCCCGGCAGCGGAGGAGCTGATCGGCGCGCTGGTGCTGCGCCGGGTGTCGCTGGACGAGGCGCGGGCGATGATCGCCGAGTTCGCCGCCGCGCATCCGGACCTGACCCGCGACGATCTGGGGCAGGTGTTCCGCGGCGTCTTCCAGCAGATCGACCGCCAGCGCAGCGCGATCATCAAGGGGATCGGGCGCTATTCGCTCAAGCAGATCGATCTTGCGACGCGGATCGACGCCACCCGCACCGAGATGGACGCGACGCTGGCGGCGGCCGAGCCCGATTACGACAGGATCGACGCGCTCGAGGAGCAACTGCACTGGGACGAGCGCATCTATCACGACCGCGCCCAGTCGCTCACCTATGTCTGCGAGACCCCGGTGCTGATCGAGCAGCGCGCCTATGCCATCGCGCAGGACCTTCTGGCCTACGTGCCCGAGTGAGCGCGCGGCAGCGCGTCGTCATTCCCATTCCAGTTCGGTGAAGGCGACGGTGGCGTTGCGCGGGTTGAAAAGCTCGAAGAGCTGCCAGTGCCCGGCCTCGGAGCGCGCGACGGTCTCGGCCGCCTCGCCGAGGCTCAGCCCGCCTGCGATCGCGGCGCGGGTGTCGGCGACCAGCACGCCGAGATAGCGCGCCAGGTTCTCGGCTCCCTGCGGCCAGTCCAGCACCGGGCCGCCATGGCCGGGCACGATCCGCGCATAGGGCAGCGCCTGCATCTCGCCCAGCACCGCCTGCCATCCGAGCACGCTGCCGTCGAGCGAAGGCGTGTGGATGTCGAACACCAGATCGCCGGTGAAGAGGATGCCGCTCGCCGGATCCCCGACGGTCAGGTCGGTGGCGGTATGGGCGTTCGGCCAGGGCGCCAGCCGCAACGTGCGGCCGCCCAGATCGATCTCCGCTGGCTCGGCCACCGCCCGGTCCGGCAGCACGATGCGCGTGCCGAGGAACGCCGGCGCCCCGATCCGGTCGCCGAAATTCGCCAGGTAGGTCTCGGCCCGGTCGGCGAGGGCGCGCGGCAGGCCGGCATGGCCGACGACCTCTGCCCCGGCCTCGGCGAAGACCGACGCGCCCAGAACGTGATCGGGATGCATGTGGGTCAGGATGACATGGCTGACCGGCAGCGCGGTGCGGGCCCGGATCGCCCGCCACAGCGCCTCGCCCGCCAGGCGCGAGCCGCCGCTGTCGATCACCGCCACCGAGGTGTTGCCGATCACGAAGCCGGAATTGGCCACGTCGCCGGCATTGCCCGGCGCGGCGTCGCTGATCCGGCCGAGATGGACGAAAACGCCAGGGCCGGCATCACTGACCTCGGCGGCGAGACCGGCGGGCTGGCAGGTCGGGGTTCCGGTGGAGAGGTCCGGGAAACGCTCGGCCAGATCGGGCGGCGCCTCGGCCAGAAGCGTCGCGCACCCCTCCAGCGTCGCGGCCTCGAAGCCGGGCAGCAGCGCATCGCGGCAGGTCTCGGGCGCTGCCAGCAGGCACAGGGCGATCACGGCTTCGAACATGGCACTTCTCTCGTCCGGGCGCTCTCAGCATAGCAATTCGCCGTGATCGCGCGACGCATCCCTAAGGATGAATTCCGATAGCGGGCCGTTCATGGTAGGGTGAAAGGAGAGACATTCGGAGATCGGCATGAAACACGTGGTTGCAGCGGCGCTCATGTGCCTTCTGGCGCAGGCTGGCCTTGCCCAGGACAATCCCCTGACCGACGAGGGCAGCTGGCCGGACCTGAAGGTCGATTTCCTCGGCGACACCGAGCCTATGGATGCCGCCGGGGTGTTCACCGTCGAGGCGCCCTATCGCGCCCATGACGCGGCCACGGTGCCGATCGTGATCGCGCAGCCCGACGGGGCCGCCCCGATCCGCAAGGCGATGGTGATCATCGACGAGAACCCGGCGCCAATGGCCGCCGATCTGACCTTCGGCGAGGCGATGCAACCGCTGAGTTTCGAACTGCGGGTGCGGGTCAACCAGTATTCCAACGTCCGGGTGATCGCCCAGACCGACGCGGGCACCTACATGGCCGGCCGCTTCGTGAAGGCCTCGGGCGGCTGCTCGGCGCCCGCCTCGCGCGATCCGCAGATGGCGCTGGCCTCGATGGGGCAGATGCGGCTCAAGGCGTTCGACGCGCCCGGCGCGATGTCGAACCAGCGCCGCGAAGCACAGATCATGATCCGGCATCCGAACTATTCCGGGCTGCAGCGCGACCAGGTGACGCAGCTTTTCATCGGCGCGCATTTCATCGACCGGCTCGAGGTGTTCCAGGGCGACGATCTGCTGTTCCGCGTCGAGGGCGGCATCTCGATCAGCGAGAACCCGGTATTCCGGTTCCACTACACCGACAACGGCGCGGCCGGTTTCCGCGTGATCGCCCATGACACCGAGGGTAACACCTTCGAGGAGACCCTCGCCAAGGACGCGGCCAGCTGATCGGCGGGTACCGTCAGAAGCAGACGATCTCGGCCTCGGCCTGGGCGCGGCGCAACTCGGCGACCAGCGCCTTGGCCGGCGCGGAGGTGCGGAAGATCGACATTCTCTCGCCGCCGGTCAGTTGCAGCGACAGCACCGTCTCGGCCTCGACATAAGCCGCATAGGGCAGGACCGAGGCGATGTGATCGATCGAGCAGGCGCATTTGCGCAGCACGTCCTGCCCCTGCCCGTTCGCCGCCATGCAGGCGAAGACGTAATCGGCCCGCACCGCGGTGGGATAATCGTTCAGCCGCTCGGAAACCGTCTGTGCGCCGGCAACCCCGGCCACGGCGAGGACCAGCAGCAGCCCGGCCGCCGCGCATCTCATTGCGCGGCCTCCTGCGGCAGCAGGGTCAGCGTGCTGGAATAGCCCGCCCCACCCTCGGCGCCCGGGGCCGTCGCGGCCAGCGACCGGTACCAGCCCGGTACGTCCTCGGACAGGGTGAAGGTCAGCGCCAGATCGGCATAGGCGCCCAGCTTGTCGCGGTTGGCGTCGGCCTCGAACGGGCGCAGGGTCAGGATCCGCACCGGCACCTCGGCGCCGTCGAAATCCGCCGTCCCGGTCTCGACCGGCACGTCGAGCAGAAGCGCCTCCTTGATCCGGTTGCGCAGGTAGAACGGGCTGCCGCCGGTCTGCTCGGCCACGTCGCGCAGCACGGTCTCGACGAAATACATGATCACAGGATTGCCGACATCGGCGGGAAAGGTGCCGATATTGCCGTGCTTTTCGTCCTGGTGAAAGGTTAGCCGGACCAGATCGCCCGGTTCGAAGCTCAACCGCACATCGCCGGTGCCGCGCTCGGACTGATCCGGCGCCTCCGGCACGCTCACCTCGCGCCGATAGGTCAGCACTTCGGTCTCCGGCAGCCCGGAGAGCGTGCCCTGCCGGAAGATCAGATCATAGGTCTCGCCCGCCCGCAGCGGCGGCGCCAGGGCCAAGCTGAGCGCCAGCGCCAGGCCGGTCAGTCCGCCGCGTCGAAATCGCATCGGTCTCTCCCTCTTTTGGCGCAACCCTAGCGCCCCGTGCTGCCGGGTCATGCCCGACTTTGGTCGCGGCCATCGGCCTCATTCCGCAGCGGCGGCGTGGCGCGTCTTCCAGTCGATCAGGGGCCGCAGCCGGGCCAGGTTGACGGGCTTGGTGACCACCGAGAAGCGGTTGGCGAGGCCGGCTTCCTTCAGCCCGTCCTCCTGGTTGGCGGTGATCATGATCGCGGGGATCTCGACGCCGGCGCGGGCGCGCAGCTCGCGGATCGTGTCGAGCCCGGTATCGTCGCCGTCCAGCTGGTAATCGGCCAGGATGATGTCCGGGCTCATGCCAATCTCGTCGATCAGCGCCAGCGCGGCGGGGGTCGAGGCACAGGCGAGCACGCTGGCGCCCCAGCTTTCCAGCTTCTGGGTCATCGCGAAGAGCACGCCGGGATCGTTCTCGACCAGCAGCACGATCAGGTCCATCTCGGCCGCGGGCGCCGGATCGGAGGGCGAGCGTCGCGGCCGCGGCGCCGTCTCGGCGGCCTCGGCCACCGGCAGCTCGATTGAGAAGACCGAGCCGACGCCGGGCTTGGAGCGTACCGCCACGCGATGGCCGAGATGGGCGCAGGCGCGTTGCACGATCGAGAGGCCGAGCCCCATCCCCTGCCCCGCCCCGGCGCCGTTGCCGACGCGGGTGAACTCGCGGAAGATCCGCTCCTGGTCGCGCTTGCTGATGCCGATGCCGGTATCCCAGACCTCCAGAACCACCTTGTCGCCCCGCCGCCGGCAGCCGACCAGGATGCGCCCGCGCAGGGTGTACTGGATGGCATTGTTGACCAGGTTCTGCAGCGAGCGCGCCAGGTAGCGCCGATCGCTGCGTACCCAGAGCCGCGAGGGCACCACGTCCAGGCGCAAGCCCTTCTCGGCGGCCAGCGGCGCCATGTCCTCGGCCACGTTCTGCATCACCCCGTCCAGCGGGAAATCGGTGATCGGCAGCTTGGTGTCTGTCGATTCCAGCCGCGAGATGTCCAGCAGCGCGTGCAGCAGCGTCTCCATCGACTGGAAGGAGCCATCGAGGCGCTTGACGGTCTCGGCCAACTCGGTGCCCCGGGCCATGTCGCCGAGGGTCGAGATCATCAGCTTGGCGGCGTTGATCGGCTGCAGCAGGTCGTGGCTGGCGGCGGCGAAGAAGCGCGTCTTGGACGACATCGCCGCCTCGACCGCGCCCTTGGCCAGGCGCAGGTCCTCCTTGACGCGCGCCTGCTCCTCGTACTGGCGGCGCAGGGCGGCATTGGCCTCGGTCAGCTCGCTTGTGCGGGCGCGTACCCGGTTCTCCAGCTCCTCGGTGGTCTGCGATTCGGCGGTCACGTCCATCACGTTGACGATGCAACCGCCCCCCGGCAGCGGATGGATGTCGATGTCGAGCACCGGACCGCGGCAATGGCGCTCGCGCAGCTTCAGGTTTCCGGCCCGCCGCAGATAGCGCATCAGCCCGTCGAAATTGTCGTGCGGAAAGGCGCCGATCAGGACCTTGGCGTTGAGATGCTCGATGATCTGCCCGAAGGAGGTGCCCACCGGGGTCAGCTGGATCGGCAGGGTCAGAAGGCCCGCGAACCGGGCATTGGCCAGCAGCAGCGTGCCGTCGGCCGAGAAGGTGCCGATCCCCTGCGGCATGTTGTCGAAGGCGGCCTTCAGGAAATGCTCCTGGGCGTCGATCAGCCGCGTCTTTTCCAGCCGGTTCGAGCGCACGATGGCGGTGATCTCGGTCTGCAGCACCACCGTGTTGTTGTTGCTGGTGCGCCGGTAGGTGATCACGAACCAGCGGTCGTTCTTCAGCGCGAAGACGAAGGGCGGCGCCGCCTCGGCCTCGCGGCGCAGCATGCCGCCGGCCAGGTTCAGCCGGTCCGCCTCGTCGCGCGGCGAGATATCAGCGCTGGTGCTGACCGCCTCGAAATAGCGGCCGAGGGTCAGGCCCGGCTTGATCAGCGGCCTTGTGTCGGGGATCAGCCGCTTGAAGAAATCGTTGAAGACGCGCAGCTTGCCCGCGGTGAAGAGGGCGAACCCGCCATCCATCGATTCCAGCGCGTCGGTCAGGCTCTGCTGGGTCTGCGCCCGCGCCACCTCCGAGCTTTCCAGCCGGTTGCTGGCCCGCCCCAGGGTGTTCAGCGCCGCCTCCAGATCGCGGGTCTTTTCCGAGACCTTGCCCTGCAGCGTCACCGCAGACTGGAACAGCGAATAGGCCGAGCCGCCCAGCTCGTGGCGCTGGTTGGCGCGCTCGACCAGCGCCTTGATGATCTTCGCCTGCTTGGCGACCTGGACCTCCAGCGGCTCGGCGGGATCGATCACAGCGCCATCCCCCGCGCCGGCGGAAAGAAGGCCAGTCCCACGAAGGTCTGGTTCATGTGGATGCCGCCGCATTGCTCGCCATAGGTGTTGAAGCCCAGCACCCGCTTGTCGCGCAGGATCCGCGAGGCGCTGTCCATCACCCCGTTCTGCTCGATCTCGAGCCGGCGCAGCACGCAGTCGAAGCCCAGCACGAAATCCGGCGCCGCGCCGTCCGGGCCGGTCACCGACAGCTCGGTCTCGAGGGTCTCGAGGATCGCCTTGCCGCGCCCCAGGGTCAGCACCAGCCCGTTCTCGATGGCCGACAGGAACGCCAGGCTCTCCCCTTCGACCACCTGCTGGATGGCGCGCACATGCCAGGTATCGTAGTTGCGCACCATCACCGGGTTCTCGGCGAAGACCTGCGGCGAAAGCTCCGCAAGATCGCAGCCGACCAGCCGGGCGTATTCGCGCGCGGCGGGCGAGCCGTTGATCTCGTGCACCACCCGGTCCTCGGGGCGCGCGTCGGTCACCACCAGCTGCCGCTCGGTGGGCATGAAGTGATCGAATTTCAGCCCTTTGACCACCAGGTCGGTCTCGACGATCATCAAAAGCGCGGCGTTGGAATGGAACGCCCCGCCATGCAGGATGAAGGTCGCGTCGAAGGCCAGCCCGTGCCCGGCCGAGCCGCCGAAGAGCGGCACCCCCTCGAGCCCGGTCTCGAAGGCCGCCACCAGGATGTCCTCCTGCTTGGACAGCCCGTCGGCGAAGGTCAGCGCGAAGCGGTTCCAGCCGGCGGTCTTGCGGAAGCGCTCGGAGAGGGTCTTGGCCCGCAGCGCCGTGTCCTTGATCGACACCGGCGTGAGCGGGTGGATAAGTGTCGAGGAAAAGCGGAAATGCTCGCGCGGGAAGGCGACGATCAGCAGCGCGTCGTCCTCGTACCCCTCCGGCGTGATCTGCCCGGCGCTGGTGCAGCCGAAGGCCGGCGTCTGCGGCAGGGCCCGGTTCAGCGCCTCGGCCACCCGCGCGTGATCGAGACCGTCGGGCACGAAGACCAGCACGAAGCAGATCGCCTCCATGTCCAGCTGCGCGACCGCCTCGGTGGTCGCCGCTTCCGCCTCGCGGGCGCGCGAGGCGCCGACCGCCACCATCTGCGAGACGCCGTGGAAGGGACCCTCTGCGCGGTTCATCGCCGGTCTAGCTCAGCACCGCGCGGGCCTCGGCATCCGAGAGCGGATCGCCCCGGTCCAGCCCGACCGAATTGACCAGGACCGCCGCCTGGGTCCGGTTGCGCACCCCGAGCCGGCGCAACAGCGCGGTGATATGCGCCTTGACCGTCGCCTCGGCCAGCGACAGCTCGTAGGCGATCTGCTTGTTCGGCTTGCCGGCGCAGATCAGGCTCATGATCCGGCTCTGCTGCGGGGTCAGATCGGCGATGCGCTGCGAGATCTCGCGCACGCTGGCCACGTCCCCCGGCTGCGCCCGGCGCTGCGGGCAGAAGCCGGGCGGCAGGTATTTCAGCCCGTCCTGGACCCGGTGCAGCGCGTCCGCGATCTCGGCCCGCGAGGCGTCCTTGGGGATGAAGCCCGCCGCCCCGGCCTCCATCAGCGCCCCGATGGTCTCGTCGCAGGACTGGGCCGAGATCACCAGGATCGGCACGTCGGGCAGCCTTTCCTTGAGCTTGAAGAAACCTCCCAGGCCGGTGACGTCGGGCAGCCGCAGATCGAGGATCACCAGGTCCGGCACCAGGCCGGCGGCCAGCGCCTTCAGCCCGTCCTGCAGCGAGTTCACCGCCTGCACCTCGCGGGTGTCCGAGAACTTGGTCAGCGTCGCGGCCAGCGCGTCGCAATAGAGCGGATGATCGTCGATCACCAGCGTCATCCGGATCGACACGGATCGGTCGGAACCGTCGAAATCCTGCATGTCTTGTCCTCCCGAGCGGAAGGCTACCAAAACCGGGGGGGCTGGCAAGTCACGTTTTGCCCGGGCCGGCGACCGCGTGCCCATGGACCGGCAGCACGGCCGTATCCCGCCGGTTCACACACGCCCGGAACCGGCGCCGGAACTGCCGGGTGTCGACCGCCGGTTCGGCGGCGCCGAAGATGGCGCGGTCGAGGTCTTCCAGCAGGGCCCGGCGCGCCGGATCGGGGGGCAGCTTGCGGTCGAGATCGCGCGCGCTGCGACGCAGGCCCGCGATGTCGCCGCGCCAGGCCGCGCGGTCCAGCCGCCACAGCGCCCGGCGCCGGTCGAGCGCGGCGCGCAAGGGCGCCACCGACAGCCGCCCCTGCCCGCGCCAGAGCAGCGCCAGCGCGGCGAGGAACCCGCCCAGCCCGATCGCCCCCAAGCCGAGGGCGCCGAGCGATGAGCGGCGCGGCGGCGGCTCCGGCGCGGGCGGCGGCAGCGCGGCCTCGCCGTAGGCCACGCGCTGCGGCGTGATCACCACCTTGCGCATCTGCCGCGTGACGGTATCGAAATAGGGAAACTCGATCGGCTCCAGGATCGCCGAGCGGCCATTGGTCGGCGCGACGGTCCAGCGCCAGTAGGCGATGGCCACCGGCCCCTGCGAGGTCAGATCGACCAGGCGCTTTTCGGGATGGGCGAAGATCAGCGCCGAGGGCGAGGTCAGCTCGGGCATCGGCGGCAGCATGTCCGGGCTCGCGCCCAGGGCCGAGACCCGCACCACCCTGAGCACCCCGCCGCCGGGATCGAGCTGGTCGGGGGCATTCGACCAGTCGTCCGAAACCTCGAGCCGGCGCACCGGGAACCACCAGCCCTCGACCTGCGGCGCCGGGTCCACGTCGAGCGCCACCGGCTCGGAGGCGATGGTATGCTCGAACCAGGCGTTGCTCTCGTCGAGCAGCGTCAGGTGATGCCGGAACGGGCCGATCACCAGCCGGCCCGCCGCGTCGGGAAAGAGCGCCATCCGCCGGCGCATGTTCTTGACCGTCTTGCCGTCCACCATGCTCTCGAACCAGTGATCCTGGCCCAGCTGCATCCAGTTGAACCCGGCGAGGTCGGGCTGTTCCAGCGCCTCGCGGGTGACGTGGCGCTTGTAGACGCCGTGGATGGTCAGCAGCACCATCTCCTGCTGGAAGGGGGTGGCGGGGAGGGGTTCGAGGGTGACCGTCAGCGTCAGATCGTCCGGATCGACGGTGCGGCTCTGGGCGCCGGCCACCATCGGCAGGCCGAGCCAGACCAGCAGCAGAAGAAAGCGCAGAGCGGCTACCATTCGGTGTCCTCCGGCTCCTGGCCGGTCCCCGCGGCACGGCGGTCCTTGTGCTCCTGCGCGATGCGCGCCGCGAGATAGGCGCCGGGCACGTCCTCGAGCGTCGCCAGCCAGCGCGGCCCGGCGGCGATGAAGCGGTCGTCGAAGACCCGGCGCACGCCCAGCTGCTCCTCGCTCTGCAGCGAGGGCAGGCCCGGATTGGCGCCGGTATTGGTCACCTCGTCGCCGGTGCCGCTGGCGCGCCCGGCCCCCTCGGCGGTGGCGGCGCGCTGGGTGGCGCCCTCGCGCTTGCGATCCCAGCGCGCCACCGATCCCGCCTCCAGCGGGGTGCCGCCCCAGAAGGCGCGCACCAGGTCGAAATTGGCCCGCGCCTCGGCGTCCTCGCGCCACGCCATGGCCAGGTCATAGGCCTCCAGCGCCGCCGCATAGGCGCCGCGCCGGACCTCGGCATTGCCGAGGTTGAAGGCCGCCTCCGGCCCGGCCCCGGCCAGCGTCCCGGCGGCGGCGTCGACATCGCCGGCCCGGTAGAGCGCGACGCCGCGCCAGGCCGGATCGTCGAAGAGCCGGACCGCGAGTCCCGGAAGGCCGAGGCCGAGCGCCACCCGGCCGAAGGGCGCCGCGCCCCCGAGCAGCGCGGCAAGGCCCAGCAGGGCGGCGGCCAGCGCCAGGAGGGCGGCGCGGATCATGGCCCCTCGCGCCGGAACATCAGCGCCACCGGCAGCAACGCCAGCACCAGGAGGTAGCGACCGAGATCGGAGAGAAAGAGCAGCCGCAGGTCCTGGCGCTCCAGCCGCGCGCCGCTGCGCCCAGCGAGGCTTTTACGCAGCGCGGCGACCTGATCGGTGCCATAGACCGCGCCGCCGCCAAGCGCGGCCAGCGAATCTATCGCCGCCCCGGGCTGCGGGGCGCCGGCCACCGTGGTTTCGGCGCGCACCACCGACAGCCGCGCACCCGTCTCGGCAAGGCCCTGGGCCGCGCGCAGCACCTCCGGCCCCAGGCCCTCGCCATCGGTGAAGAGGATCACCTCGCCGTCCAGGATCCCGGCCCGGTCCAGCACCTCCTGCGCCTGCGCCAGCGCCAGCGCCGGACGGTTGCCGCGATCCGGCACCGTCTCCGCGTCCAGAAGCGATACGGTCTGGCCCAGCTGCAGGTGATCGGTGGTCAGCGGCGCCGCCAGGTAGCTGTCGCCGGCAAAGACGATCAGCGCCGCGGGGCGGGTGCCGAGCGCGCTCAGCGCCGCCCGCGCCATCCGCACCACCGCCGGCCAGGCCGCATCGCGGGTCATCGAGCCCGAGACGTCGATCGCCAGCACCACCCCGTCGAGGTTGCGGAACGTGGCGGCGCCCTCGCGCGGCACCGCCGGCCCGGTGAGCGCCAGGCAGATCGCGCCGGCGGCGGCGAAGGCCAGCCCGCCCGCGCCGCGGCGGGTGCCGGGATCGACGCGGCCGAGGGCGGCCATCGCCGCCATCAGATGCGGCTCGACGCTGGCCTGCCAGTCGCCGGGACCGGCGCCGCGGCGCATCCGCAGCACCGCCAGCGCCAGAACCGCCGGCAGCGCCAGCCACCAGAGCGGGCGCAGGAAGACCAGGTCCGCCAGGCCGGTCACGACGCCCCCCGCCAGCCGATCCCGAGGCAGATCAGCATGGCCGCCGCCGCCGGCCAGGTCCAGAAGTCGCGGTAGGTCTCGGCGGCAAGACCGGCGCGCGCAGTCGGCTCGAGCGCGTCGAGCGTCTCTGCCGCGGCCTGCAGGTCCTCGGTGGTGCGGACCCGGAAGCTCTGCCCGCCGCTCAGGTCGGCCACCGCCTGCAGCGTCGCGGCATCGACCACGCCCTGCTCGTCCGGCGCCTCGGCGACCGAGCGCGGCCCCATGGCGATGGTGTGGACGCGCACCCCCATCTCGCGAGCCAGACGCGCCACGTCGCGCGGGGTGGCGGCGCCGGCATTGTTGGACCCGTCCGAGAGCAGGATCACCACCTTGGTCGCGGCATCCGAGGCGGCGAGGCGCTTCAGCGCCAGCCCCAGCGCGTCGCTGATGTTGGTGGCGCGCCCCGAAAGGCCGATCTGCATCTCCTCGATGCTTCGGGCCACCGCCTCGGTATCGAAGCCGGGGGGCGCCGCCACATAGGCCTGCGAGCCGAAGACCACCAGGCCCAGCCGGTCCCCGGCGCGGGCCCGGGCGAACGCGGCGCCGACCCGCTTCAGCGCGTCCAGACGGGTGACCGGCTCGCCGTCGAGCTGGAAATCGTCGCGCACCATCGAGCCGGAGAGATCCAGCGCCAGGATCAGGTCGCGCCCGGACATCGGCAGCGCCACCTGCGGCGCCAGCTGGCGCGGCCCGGCCAGGGCCAGCACCAGCAACGCCCAGACCAGCAGCGGCGCAAGCGCCCGCCGCCGCGCCAGCGCGGGTCCCTGCCGCGCCCCGGCGACGATGCGCGCGCCGACATCCTCGGGCACCGCGAGCGCGGCGCCGGCCGGAATCCGGCGCGGCGCCAGCAGATGGACCAGCAGCGGCACGGGGAGGAGCAGCAGCGCCCAGGGGCTGGCCAGCTCAAGCATCGCGCGCCCCGGCTCGCAGCAGCGCCGCCTCCAGCGCCGCGGCATCTGGATGCCCGCCGGGCTGGTAAAGCCGCGCCCGCAGCGCCGCGGCCTCGCCCGGGGGCAGAAGGCGCAAGAGCGCCAGCGTCCGCGCCTCCTCGGGCAGCGTCCGCAGCGCCGCGACTTGGGCCGTCAGATCGGCGTCGGCGGCGGGCTGCGGGTGCGGCTGCGCCAGCCGCCCAAGCACCCAGGCGACGGCGACGGCCAGCACGATCCCCAGCGCCAGAACCACCGCGATCTCGGCCAAGAGTCCGCCCGGCGCCTCGGCCGGCAAGCGGATGTCGTGCAACCCGGCCAGCATCGCCTCGCGCGCGAGATCCTGCGCGCTCACCGCTCAGCCCCTCGCCGCGCGCGCCAGCGCCTCGCGCGCCGGGCGCCCGGCATCGACGCGGATCACCTCGTAGGGGCCGATGCCGGGATCGCGCGGCGCCGGTGCGCCCTGCCCGCTCAGCACCGCGCCGAGGCGGCGGCCGTCGGGGGTGCGGATCGGGTAATGGCCGGCGGGCAGGTCCTGCAGGGCCGCGTCCTCGATCAGCACGAAGCGCGGCGTGCGGTGCTGCGCCAGTCGACCGAGCGCCGCCTCGAACCCCGCGCCGCGGCTGTCCAGCGCGCTGGCGACGATCACCGAGGCGCCGCGCGGCACGATCCGGCCGAGCCCGGTGAGCATCGCGTCGAGCGGCGGGTCGGCCGACGCGATGCCCGTCTCGGCCGCCCGCCGCGCCTCGGCCAGCGCCCGGTCATGGGCGCGCACCAGCCCGCCGATCACCGCCAGCATCCCGCGCAGCCGGCCGCGACTGCGCAGCACGACGGTCTCGCCAGCCGTCAGCGCCAGCAGCCCGACGCGCCCGCCGCTCTCGACCGCCTGCCAGCCGAGATAGGCCAGCGCCTCGGCGGCGGCCACCGAGCGCAGCGCCCGGCGCATCCCCCACAGCATCGAGGGGCGGAAATCGGCGACGAGGAAGCTGACCCGGTCGCGCTCCTCGTGAAAGGTGCGCACATGCAACGTGCCGGTGCGGGCGGTGGCGCCGCGATCCACATGGCGCATCTCGTCGCCCTGGATATAGGGGCGGCTGTCGGCGATCACCTGGCCCTGGCCGCGCTTGCGGACAGCGAAGCCGCCGGGCAGCGCGCTGACCGGGCCAGCCCCGCCGAGCGCCCGCAGCGCCGCCGCCCGCTCGGCGATCAGCGCCTCGGCGCCGACCCTGACGCCGGCGCCGGCCAGGGCCGCCGGCTGGGCCGCACCGCTCACAGCGCTTCGGTCCCGGCGAGGATGCCGGCGATGACCGCGCGGGGGGTGCGCCCCTCGGCGGCCGCCGCCCAGGTCAGCACCAGGCGGTGCGCCAGGGCATCGCCCGCCACCGCCTCGACATCCTCGGGCAGGGCATGGTCGCGCCCGGCGAGGTAGGCCCGCGCCCGCGCCGCCGCCGCCAGGGCGAGCGAGCCGCGCGGCGAGACCGCGTGTTCGATCTCGTCGCCGAAGGGCGGCACCCGCGTGGCCACAACCAGCCGCACGATGTAGTCGCGGAGCGCCGGGGAGAGATGGATGCCGGCAACCTCGCGGCGCGCGGTGCGGATCACCGAAAGGTCGATCGCCGGCGGCGCGCCCGGCCCGTCGCGGGTCTCGCTTTCGACCAGATCGAGGATGCGCCGCTCGGTCGCCAGGTCGGGCTGCTCCAGCATCACGTGCAGCAGGAACCGGTCGAGCTGCGCCTCAGGCAGCGGGAAGGTGCCCTCGTGCTCGATGGAGTTCTGCGTGGCCACCACCAGGAAGGGATCGGGCAGCTTATGGGTGACGCCGGCGCTGGTCACCTGGGCCTCGGCCATCGCTTCCAGCAGCGCCGACTGCACCTTGGGCGGCGCGCGGTTGATCTCGTCCACCAGCACCAGGTTGTGAAAGACCGGACCGGGCGCGAAGGCGAAATCGCCGGTGCGGGGATTGAACACGTCGGTTCCGGTCAGGTCGGTGGGCAAGAGGTCGGGGGTGCATTGCACGCGCGCGAAATCGCCGCTGAGGGCGCCGGCCAGCAGCTTGGCCGCCCGCGTCTTGGCCAGGCCCGGCGCCCCCTCGATCAGCAGGTGACCGCCGGTCAGCAGCCCGATCAGCAGCCGCTCGATCAGCCCGTCGCTGCCGATCAGCCCGGCGGACAGCCAGTCGCGCAATTCGGTGATCCGCCCGACCCCGTCCTTCGCCATCACTTCAAGCACCCGTCACCCTCCCGCCGAATTCGGGGGCAGTTTGCGCGGGGCCTCGGCAAATGACCATACAGCCCATGGTCTGAATGCAGCGCCGGACGCGCGGTCAGTCCGGAAGCCGCAGGCAGCCCGGATCGAGCACGGTCGCGAAGCGCGGCTGGGCCAGCGTTGCCAAGGTCAGACCCCGCAGATCGTCGAAGCGCGCCTCGATGAAATCGAG
Source organism: Sedimentitalea sp. (assembly GCA_020441165.1). Taxonomy (GTDB): domain Bacteria; phylum Pseudomonadota; class Alphaproteobacteria; order Rhodobacterales; family Rhodobacteraceae; genus JAGRMU01. The sequence goes on along the minus strand of JAGRMU010000075.1, from coordinate 1,337 downwards.
CAGTTCCGGCGAGCTGCTGTCGTGAAGGCCCGACCGCGCCAGCGCGTGCATCATGAACACGTCGAACCCGCACAGCCCGGCGGGATTGCTGCGCAGAAGGCCGCGCATGAAGCGCTCGGAGGACCAGGGCAGATAGCGCAGGTTGGCCGGGGTCTCCTGCAGTTTCGACACGAAGGGCGTGTCGCGCTCGATCTTCAGGATGTCGGACCCGTAGGACACCACCTGGAACAGCTCCTCGATCAGGATCGAGGCGAAATAGGCCCGTTGCAGCGGCGTCGGCGCGCCATCGGGCGGCTGGTTGACCAGCAAGTGGGCGGCGGCGCCCTTGCGGCCCCAGAACCCGTGCGCCTGGGCCGGGCCGAGAACCGGCTCGCGCCAGTTCGGCGGAAAGCCGATCTCGAACTCGCGGTCGAGCGCGCGCAGATCGGCATTGTAGCGCTGCTGCGGCGGCGGACCCGAATAGAGCCGGATATAGACGCGCTGATGCTCCGGGCAGGTGGCGATGTCGTGGCCCGCGAAGGTGATCGCCAGCTGCCGGCCATAGATCTCGCGCAGCAGCGCGTCGAAGGTGGTGATGATCTGCCGCGACAGCGGGTGCGGCGCATCGCCAAAGAGGCAGACCGCGCCCTGCGCCACCTCGGCGCTGTCGAAACGCAGCGGCGGCAGGGCCGGATCGCGGCGGGCGCGGGACGTCCAGTGGTCGAAGACCCAGCCGCTGCGGGCCAGGGTCAGAAAGTCGCTGCGGGCCGGTTGCCAGGGCGGATCAGAGGCCGCGGGAAGCGCCAGCAGCCAGAGCAGCAAGACGAGGATGAGCCGGCCGGAACCGCCTGCCGAAGCTGTCGCCATCATCGTCTCGTTCGTCCTTACGCCTCGCTGCGCCGGCCGGGTCGGGTGGCCGGTTCTGCCAGAAGCCTAGCGCATTTTCGGCGCGCGGCCAGAAGGGCGGGTTCTTGCCGCTTCGCGAGAGGGCCCGACCTGCCTCAGGAGCCCGGCTGGCCGCGATGGATCATCGGCGCCGCGTCATTGCCCGCGAAGGCGTTGGCCCGCGCCTGCAGGGCGCCATGCAGCGGCGAGCGGATGCAGACCGGATCAGTGGCGGCCGGATCGCCGGCCAGCGCCATGGCCTGGCAGCGGCAGCCGCCGAAATCCTCGGTCTTGCGCGCGCAGGACCGGCAGGGTTCCTGCATCCAGTCGTCGCCGCGATAGGCGTTGAAAGCCTCGCCGCGATACCAGATCTCGGAGAGCGGCCGGTCGCGCACGTTGTCGAAGCGCAAGTGCGGGATCGTCGCCGCGGCGTGGCAGGGCAGCACCTCGCCGTCGGGGGCGACGTTGATCCC
>JAGRMU010000439.1:710-1284 GCA_020441165.1 Sedimentitalea sp. | reverse complement strand
AATATCGGCTTTCAGGTTGAACGTGTCGCGTTTGGCTGCCGCGAAGACCGAAATTACGGATGCGATGCCGGAGATCTCACGAAAGCGCTTCAGGCCGGGGTGGATGCAGGCGCGGTATTCATCGAAGTGCATGACGGAAACATAAATAATTTCAAAGATATACTTGTGAAGTTCAACAAGACCCTGTCGCAACGGTAAGACCCGAGCCTACGTCACGGACGGTCGTCGTCTTGGTAATGACTGAAGCCAAGAGCGCTTGCCTGTTCCTTCTTCCCGGCAATGGAAAACCCAGCATGAGCACACTGTTTCTCCACATAGGCTCCCATAAGACCGGAACCACATCCATACAGGCTGCCTGCATGTCGGCCATGCCGCGCACCGGCCAGTGGGGAGCGCAGTATATCGACATACGCCACTCCGGAACGAACTTGATGCGATATTCGGGAAGGTTGGAAAATTTCCACGCCAGAATCGAACTGGAAATCGCTGAAAAGGTCTTCCGTCCCCAGGAGGACAAAACTGCTGCGCCCCGCGCCATAGCATCGGATGAAGATCTTTTCTGGATCAGCGACTC
>JAGRMU010000439.1:0-498 GCA_020441165.1 Sedimentitalea sp. | reverse complement strand
GCTCTGGGGTGATGCCTTTGGAAAACAGAATATCCAGGTTCTTCCCTACGAGCCGAGCACTCTGCTGAACGGCGACGTCGTCCAGGATTTTGCCGAGCGCGTCGGAGTGCGCTTCACCCTGTCCGACCAGCTCCGAAGAAACTCATCTCTGGCAGGAAACAGGACCCTCGTCGGGCTGAAATTGGCCCAGCAAAAGGTGCCCCCGAAATTGCGCAAGGCGATCTTGAACAAGCTGCCACCAGCGGGAAAATTTCTGCCCTCGCAGGACGAGGCGCGCGCATTTCTTGCCAATTTCGCCGAACCGAACGTCCGCCTGGCGCAGGAATGGTCGTGGCGCGGAGAACCTCTTCACTTCATGGACTCTTTCGACATGTATCCCGAAACTCTGGGGCCACAGTGGAGCAATGACGAGGTCAACAGGATGCTCAACGCCCTCCTGAGTATCAATGAAGGCCTGCGGATCCCCGGCAACTCGGCGTGATCTGCAAGCCCCGCTTC
>JAGRMU010000438.1 GCA_020441165.1 Sedimentitalea sp. | reverse complement strand
CGACCTGCCGAAGGTGCTGCACCCGATCGCCCAGGCGCCGCTCCTGGCCCATGCGATGCGCGCCGGCGCGGCGCTGGCGCCCGAGCGGACGGTGATCGTCGCCGGGCACGCGGCCGAGGCGGTCGCCGCGGCGGCCCGAGAGCTGGACGAGACCGCCGAGGTGGTGCTGCAGACCGAGCAGCTGGGCACCGCCCATGCCGTCGACCAGGCCCGCGCCGCCCTGGCGGGGTTCGAGGGCGAGGTGATCGTCCTCTATGCCGATACGCCCTTCATCAGCCCGCAGACGCTGGAGCGGATGCTTGCCGCGCGCGCCGATCACGATCTGGTGGTGCTCGGTTTCGAGGCCGCCGATCCGGGGCGCTACGGACGGCTGGTCATGACCGGTGACGCGCTGGACCGGATCGTCGAATTCAAGGACGCGACGGATGAGGAACACTCCATAACCCTCTGCAACAGCGGGTTGATCGCCTGCCAGTCTGCGTTGCTCTTCGATCTGATCGCGCAGGTCGGCAACAACAATGCGGCGGGCGAATATTACCTTACCGACATCGTCGCCCTGGCCCGCGGGCGGGGCCTCTCGGTCACCGCCGTCCGCTGCGAGGAGGCCGAGACGCTGGGCGTCAACTCGCGCGCCGATCTGGCCGCCGCCGACGCGGTGTTCCAGGCCCGCGCCCGGGCGGCCCTGCTCGAGGATGGGGTGACGCTGATGGACCCGTCCTCGGTCTATCTGGCTTACGACACCGTCATCGGGCGCGACGCGGTGATCGAGCCGCAGGTGGTGTTCGGCCCCGGCGTGACCGTCGAATCCGGCGCCACGATCCGTGCCTTCTCGCATCTCGAGGGGTGCCATGTCAGCCGCGGCGCGGTGGTCGGCCCCTACGCGCGGCTGCGCCCCGGCGCCGAACTGGCGGAAGACACCCGCGTCGGCAATTTCGTCGAGATCAAGAACGCGCAAGTCCACGAGGGCGCCAAGATCAATCATCTCAGCTATGTCGGCGATGCCACGGTGGGCGCCGGCAGCAACATCGGCGCCGGCACCATCACCTGCAATTACGACGGCGTCATGAAGCACCGCACCGAGATCGGCGCCGGGGTCTTCGTCGGCTCGAACACCATGCTGGTGGCGCCGGTCAGCCTCGGCGACAGGTCGATGACCGCCTCGGGCTCGGTGATCACCCGCGACGTCGCGCCGGGCGCCCTGGCCATCGCCCGCGCGGGGCAGGAGAACAAGCCGGGCCGGGCGGTGAAATTGTTCGAATTGTTAAAGGCGCGGAAGCTGAAACGCCAAGAGGGGCAGTCATAATGTGTGGAATTGTCGGGGTGCTCGGGCAGCACGAGGTCGCCCCCATCCTCGTCGAAGCGCTGAAACGGCTGGAATACCGGGGCTATGACAGCGCCGGGATCGCCACCGTCAACGGCGGCGTGCTTGGCCGCCGGCGCGCGGTCGGCAAGCTGGTCAATCTCAGCGATCTGCTGGTCCACGATCCGCTGCCGGGCAAGTCCGGCATCGGCCACACGCGGTGGGCGACCCATGGTGCCCCCTCGGTCGGCAACGCCCATCCGCACCGCGCCGGGGCGGTGGCCGTGGTGCATAACGGCATCATCGAGAACTATCGCGAGCTGCGCGCCGAACTGGCCGGGCATGGCATCGGCTTCACCACCGAGACCGACACCGAGACCGTGGCCCTGCTGACCCAGCACTACCTGCAGCAGGGTGCGGCGCCGGTCGACGCGGCCTTCCAGGCGCTGGACCGGCTGGAGGGCGCCTTCGCTCTCGCCTTCCTCTTCGACGGCGAGGAGGACCTGATCGTCGCCGCGCGCAAGGGATCGCCGCTGGCCATCGGACATGGCGACGGCGAGATGTACCTGGGCAGCGACGCCATCGCCCTGGCGCCGCTGACCGACCGCATCACCTATCTGGAAGAGGGCGACCGCGCGGTGCTGACCCGCGCCGGCGCCGAGATCCGCGATGCGCAGGGCACGCCGGTGCAGCGCGAGATGCGCACCATCCAGATCGACAGCACCCGGATCGACAAGGCCGGGCACAAGCATTTCATGGCCAAGGAGATCGCCGAACAGCCGGCGGTGATCGGCGACGCGATCCGCCACTACCTGCCGGTGGGCGGCGAGGCCATCGCCCTGCCCGGCGAGGGTGTCGATTTCGCGCCGGTGAAACGCCTGACAATGGTCGCCTGCGGCACCGCCTTCTATGCCTGCCTGACCGCCAAATACTGGTTCGAACAGCTCGCGCGCCTGCCGGTCGAGGTCGATATCGCCTCGGAATTCCGCTATCGCGAACCGCCCATCGACCCCGGCACCCTGGCGATCTTCGTCAGCCAGTCGGGCGAGACCGCCGACACGCTCGCCGCCCTGCGCTATTGCGCCGGCAAGGCCGAGCGCTGCGTCGCGGTGGTCAACGTGCCGGAAAGCTCGATCGCGCGGGAGAGCGACCTCGCCCTGCCGATCCATGCCGGCGTCGAGATCGGCGTCGCCTCGACCAAGGCCTTCACCTGCCAGCTGACGGTGCTGCTGATCCTGGCGCTGAAGGCGGCGGCGGATCGCGGCACGCTGAGCGATGAGCAGATTGCCGATCACGTCGCGGCGCTGCGTGGATTGCCCTCGGTGCTGAACACCGCGCTCGACCAGAACGACGCCATCCGACGCACCGCCCAGCACATGAGCGAGGCCCGCGACGAGCTCTTCCTGGGGCGCGGGCTGATGTATCCCCCCGCCCTGGAAGACGACTTCAAGT
>JAGRMU010000437.1:519-2537 GCA_020441165.1 Sedimentitalea sp. | reverse complement strand
GGATCGACGGGGTGCTGGATCCGGTCGCGGGTACCGGCGATGCGCAGAGCATCGACCTGGTGTCAGGCCTGCAGATCCGCAAGCCCAGGCTCTACCGGTCGGGGTTTTTCGTCGACCGCGCCGGGGCCGTGGTGACCAGCGCCGACGCGGCGCGCGGCTGCACCCGGATCACCCTCGACGACGATATCGAGGCGCGGCTGGTGGTCAGCGACGAGACGCTGGGGGTGGCCGTGCTTGCCCCCAACGAGCCGCTGGCCCCGATCGCGATCGCCCGGTTCCGCGCCGATCCGCCGCGGCTGCAGTCGGACGTGGCCGTGGCGGGCTATTCCTACGGCGGCGTGCTGAACGCGCCGACCCTGACCTTCGGCACCCTGGCGGCGCTGAGCGGGCTGGGGGGCGAGGCCAACCTGGCGCGGTTGTCCCTGGAGGCACTGCCCGGCGATGCCGGCGGCCCGGTCTTCGATGCGGGCGGCAGCGTGCTGGGCATGCTGCTCGCCCCGGAGAGCGGCACGCGCCGCCTGCCCGAGGATGTCAGCTTTGCCGCCGAAGGCGCGGCGATCCGGGCGCTGCTGGAAAAGGCCGGGGTGACGGCGGAAAACGGCGCAGAAGCGGCGGCGCTCGACCCCGAAGACCTGAGCCGCGCCGCGCTGGGGATGACGGTTCTGGTCTCCTGCTGGGACTGACAGGAGCCGCATGGCGCGAATTCCGTTGAATTCGCGCGCAGACTGCCCCCCGTGGCGCGCCCGGATAAATCGCTCAAAAAAGGCTGCCAGGCCCGTATCGTCGAACGCGGCCACCAGACGTCTATTGAGCGACGCCGGCGCGGCTCAGGCGGCCCGGGTCACGTCGGGCGTCAGGCGGATCAGCGTCGGGCCATCGGCGTCGAAGGCCGCGCGGACCGCCGCCTGCATCGCCTCCAGGCTGTTCGGGGCCTCCGCGCGGGCGCCGAAGGCCTCGGCCAGCTTGCAGAAATCGGGATTGCGCGCGGTCACCGCCCGGGGCGCGATCTGGGCGCGGACCATGCTGTCCTCGATCTCCTTCAGCTTGCCGTTGTCCCACAGGATGATCGGCAGCGGCAGGCCCAGCTCGACCGCGACGCCGAGCTCGGCCATCGTATACTGGAACCCGTAATCACCCAGGATGGCCAGGGTCGGCAAACCGCGGCGCGCCACCGCCCCGCCGATCGCCGCCGGCAGGGCATAGCCCAGCGTGCCGAAGCCGAAGGGGTGATGCCAATGGCCGGGCCGGTCCATCGCCCAGACCTCCTTGGCGACATAGGCGAACTGCGTCATGTCCGAATAGATCATCGTCTCGGCCGGCAGCGCGTCGCGCAGCGCCTCGCAAACCGGCACGATGCCGGGGCGCTCGGCATCGGTCTCGGCGCGCCAGCGCGCCCGCGCCGCAGCCACCTCTGAGGTGCTCCAGCCCGAGGAGGACCGGGGCGCGAGATGACGCGCGACCCCCTCCAGCGCGGCGCCCGCCTCGGCCTGCAGTGCCAGCACCGTGCCCGCCTCGCTGCCCAGGCTGACCGGATCGATGTCGATCCGGATCAGCGGCGCGTCATGGCCGAGTGCGCCGCGCCACAGATCGACCTCAGCCAGTTCGGTGCCGACGCAGAGCACCAGGTCGGCGCGGGCGATCACCTCCGCCGATCCGGCGCGGGCCAGCGTGGATCCGAAATGCAGCGGGTCGTCCGGCGCGACGAGCCCACGCCCGGCATAGCTGGTGAAGGAGGCCGCACGCGCCCGCCGCAGCACCTCGCGCAGCGCCGTGCCGGCATGGCGCGCGCCGCCCCCGGCGACGATCAGCGGGCGCCTCGCGCCGTCCAGCATCCGCGCCACCTCGGCCAGATCGGCCTCAGCGGGCGCGGCCATGCCGGGCAGCGCCGGGGCCTGCGGCGCGGGCGGCGCGTCGGCCTGCAACTGGGCGATCGGCACCTGCAGGTGTTTCGGCCGTGGCCGGGTGCCTGCGAACTCGGCGAAGGCGCGGTCGATCAGCCGATAGGCGGCCTCGGCGCT
>JAGRMU010000437.1:0-438 GCA_020441165.1 Sedimentitalea sp. | reverse complement strand
GAGATCACCAGCATCGGCACCGAATCCGACCAGGCCTGGCCCATCGGGGTCATGATGTTGCACAGGCCCGGCCCGGTGATCACATAGGCCACGCCCGGCTTGCCGCTGGCCCGCGCATAGCCGTCGGCCATGAACCCCGCGCCCTGCTCGTGCCGGGCCAGGACATGGGTGATCCCGGCCTCCTCGATGCCGCGATACATTTCCTGGTTGTGAACGCCCGGGATGCCGAAGATCACCTCGACGCCGCGCGCCTTGAGCATGTGCGAAATCTGCGCGCCAAGCGGGCGCCGGGCGGGATCGGAGGATGTGGGCATCAGGCTCTCCAGAATTGCAGGGTCAGGATCACGTAGACCGACATCACCTCGAGCCGGCCGATCAGCATCGCCAGCGCCAGCATCCACTTGGCGGTGTCGTTGAGGCCGGCGAAATTCCCGGACG
>JAGRMU010000436.1:1337-2338 GCA_020441165.1 Sedimentitalea sp. | reverse complement strand
GCGCGTCGACATAGCGCCGCAGCGTGGCGAAAAGCGCCTTGGCATGGGGCACGTCATCGGCGTGCAGGGCGGCGCGGATATCCTCGCAGATCATCTGCTGAACCGCTTGCGGACCTTTCGGCTGGTGCATGAGATACTCGCCCATCAACGCCGCGGTCAGGTCGGGCACGTGCTCGTGTTCGGCCAGCGCGTCGATTTCGTCCCGCGTCAGGCAGGTCATGTCCTCGATATCGTCCAGTGAGATCATCGCCGTGCTCCTCCCCCAAGCTGCGTTCGATTAGTCATTATAGCACGGCCAGTGCCCGATCCGGTTGATGCGGATCAAGCCCCGCCGGGGATGATCCAGATCAAGGCAAGGGATATTCCGGAAACCTAATGTGACGCCGGACGAAAGACCCGGAGAATTGCCATGTTCCGCCTCGCCTCGCTGCTCTACACGCTCATCGCCTCCAGCCTCGCCGGGACCGGCGTCATCATCGTGCTGGTCGCGGGTTATGGCACGCTGATGCCGATCCTGGTCTCGGCGGCGATCGGTGCCATCCTGGCGCTGCCGATCTCGTGGATGGTGGCCCGGCGGCTCTACGAGGGGTCGGTCACGCGTTGAGGAAGGTGCGCACCGAGGACTCGAATTCGCGGGGTTTCTCGGCGTGCAGCCAGTGCCCGGCGCCGGGGATCCTGGCGAAACGTGCCTTGGGGAAGAGGGCGCGGATGGCGGGCCGGTGCTCGGGCCGGACATAGTCGGAGGCGGCGCCCGCGAGAAACAGGGCAGGACCCTCCCAGCTGGCACCCATCTGCGGGAAATCCATGATCTTGGGCATCTCGCGGGCCAGCCCGTCGAGGTTCAGCCGCCAGCGCTTCCCGGTCAGGTCGAGCGACTGGGTGAAGAAGCTCTGCAGCGCCGGTTCGACCCCGAGCGCGGCCAGCTGTTCCTCGGCATCGGCGCGGCGCTGGACGTGGTCAAGGTCCACCGCCCGCATCGCCTCGATGAAGGGCAGTTGCGA
>JAGRMU010000436.1:0-1154 GCA_020441165.1 Sedimentitalea sp. | reverse complement strand
GCTCTGGCCGTGGTTGCGCAGATCGACCGCGATCACCTGCCGCTGGTCCGAGAGGCGCTTGGCGATCACCCCCCAGTTGCGGGCCGAGCCGTAAAGGCCATGGGCGATCAGCAGCGGCGGCGCGTCGGTGGGGGCGCCATGGGGAATGGTGTTCAGCATGGGGGTTTGATAGCCGCGGGACGGCGGCGATGCCAGAGCAGGATTTGTCTGCCCAGAACCGCTCTGCCCCACGCGCGGAGGAGCGCGCCCGGCCCGAGGGTGGGGGCGATGAAATCGCGCCCGCGTCGCGCCAGAGGCGCGCTTTCAGCGCGACGCGGCGGGTCGGGCGCGATCCGGGGCTGGCACCCGGAGGGACCTGTAGAGGGGTGGTTCCGAGGCGGCGCAACATGCGCTAGTCTGGGCGGCGGAAAGGGCCGAGGGGGTGAGATGAGCGACGCCGAGACCATGCCGGATCGGATCGGGCAGCTGACCGACAAGATGCGCACCGTCTACGGGGTCGGTGGCGCCGGTCTGGCGGAGGTGCTGCGCCGGGCCGGGCGCTACCTGCCGCGGCGGCTGCGGCGCGAGGCGGCGCTGCTGGCGCGGGCCGAGCCGCTGGCGGCGCACCCCAGGCTGCGCTGCACCCTCGATGCAGCGCAGCTGGAGCGGGCCGAGCGGGCGCTGAACGCGCATCTTGGCGGCATCGATCTCGCCGACCGCCGAAAGGGCTGGTGGCTTGGGGTGCTGGGCGGTCTGGCCTTCAACCTGCTGCTCTTCGCGGCGCTGCTGATCTGGCTGCTGGTCTGGCGCGGGGTGATCTGACGGATCCCGCGCCGCGCCTCAGCGGCCGGGATAGATCGGGAAGCGCTGGCAGAGCGCCTCGACCTCCTTGCGCACCTTCTCCTCGACCGGGCCGTTGCCGTCCTCGCCATGGGCGGCGAGCCCGTCCACCACCTCGATGATCCAGTCGGCGATCTGGCGGAACTCGGCCTCGCCGAAGCCGCGGGTGGTGCCGGCGGCGGAGCCCAGGCGGATACCGCTGGTGATGGTCGGCTTTTCGGGATCGAAAGGCACGCCGTTCTTGTTGCAGGTGATATGGGAACGGCCAAGAGCGGCGTCGGCCGCTTTGCCGGTGACCCTCTTCGGCCGCAGGTCGGCGAGGCAGAGGTGGTTGT
>JAGRMU010000074.1 GCA_020441165.1 Sedimentitalea sp. | reverse complement strand
CCGGTCCAGCGCCTCGCCGGGCAGATAGGACAGCAACACCCGCCCGACCGTGGTGGCATGGGCGGGCAGGCGGGTGCCCTCGCGGACATTGCTGACCAGATGCGCGTTCGGAGCCTCGCGCACCACGTAGATGATCTCGCGCCGGTCGAGGATCCCCAGATGCGAGGAGAGCTTCAGCGTCTCGGAGAGCGCCTGCATCACCGGGCGGGCGAGGCGGGTGATGTCGCGCCCGGCCAGCGCGTCCCCGGCCAGGGCGATCAGCCCCGGCCCGAGCCGCCAGCCGTTGCCCTCGGCCGGCTCGATCATCGCCTCGGCCTGCAGCGTGTGCAGGAGGCGAATCAGGGTGGTGCGGTTGATTCCCAGCGTTTTCGCGGTGTGGCTGACATTGGCGCAGGTCCCGCCCCCGGCGATGTGGCGCAGCAGCGCGAAGGCGCGCTCCACGGGCGGCACGGAATAGGCGGGGGAGGCGTCGGTCTGCGGCATGGTGATCAACCTTGATCGGGACATTCATATTTGAACGACATGACCTTAGAGCCTTCGCCGCCGCGGCGCAATCGGCTGCGTGCCCTGCGCGCCGGGCGCGGCGCGCGGCACGCGGGGCGACAAAACCCTTGACGGATGACCGGCCATATGCGACTTTGAACACATCGTTAAATAATGAACACATCAGACGATCGCTACCTGGGGAGGATACAGCATGTCGGACGCCTTCAAGGATCGCCTTTCGGAGCGGGCGCGGGAAACCGGACGCCCGGCGCTGGGCAACCAGTGCCGGGGGCGGCCGCTGACCCCGGCCGAGGACGCCTTTGCCGACGCGCTGATGGCGATCTACGGCACCGGCCAGCACGATTTCACCGCCGTCGCCGCGCTTCTGGCCGAGCGGGCGGTCGTGGCCCCGATCTCGGGGCGCACCGACTGGGATCTCGCGCTTCTGGAGGCCGAGCTGAAGGCGATCAACGCCGATCTCGACGCCGCCTACGCAGAAGCCGGCTATGGCGCTTGAGTTCCGCAACGTCGTCAAGCGCTTCGCCACCAATGGCGGGGCCGAGCTGACCGCCATCGACGGGCTGAGCTTCACCGTGAACGAGGGCGAGTTCGTCTCGGTGGTCGGTCCCTCGGGCTGCGGCAAGAGCACGCTGCTGTCGATGACCGCGGGGCTCTACCAGCCGACCGAGGGCCAGGTGCTGGTCTCGGGCAAGCCGGTGGTCGGGCCCAACGAGCATGTCGGCTTCATGCTGCAGAAGGACCTGCTGCTGCCCTGGCGCAACATCCTGTCGAACATCGAGTTCGGCCTGGAATCGCGCGGCGTCGACAAGGCCGAGCGCCGGCGACGGGCCGAGGCCGAGCTGAAGCATTGCCATCTGGAGGGGTTCGGGGCGCATTATCCCTACCAGCTTTCGGGCGGGATGCGCCAGCGCGCGGCGCTGGCCCGCACCCTGGCCATCGATCCCGAGATCATCCTTCTGGACGAGCCGTTCTCGGCGCTGGACGCGCAGACCAAGCTGCTGCTGCAGAACAGTTTCGCCAAGCTGATCGCCGAGGCCGGCAAGACCACGCTGCTGATCACCCACGAGCTGGCCGAATCGGTGCTGATGTCGGACCGCATCCTGGTGATGTCCGAGCGTCCGGGCACCATCGTCGCCGAGATCAAGGTCGACCTGCCGCATCGCGACGAGCCGCTGAAGCGACGGATGATGCCCGAGGTTCCCGAGCTTGCGGCGCAGATCTTCCATCACCTGAAACTCGAAGAAAAAGTCATCTGACCCGCGGGTCGACCCAACACGGAGACAGACATGAAACGTTTCGTTCTTTCCTCGCTCGCCGCCGCGGCGCTGGCGCTTTCGGCCGGGCTGGCCGCCGCCCAGGAGAAGGTCACCTATCTCTTCCCGGCGCCGGACTTCCTGCCCGCCTTCGCGCCCTTCCAGCTGGCCCAGTCCAAGGGCTATTTCGCCGATGCCGGGCTCGAGGTCGCGTTCCAGGTCGGCAAGGGCGGCGCGGACGTCGCCACCCAGGTCGCGGTCGGCAATGCCGATCTGGGCGGCGGCATCGGCGACACGCCGATCATCGTGCGCGCCAACGGTCTTGACATCCGCGGCGTCGGCCTTCTGGGCGGGCGCGGGCTGACCCAGCTGGCCTGGCGGGCCGACAGCGGCATCACCGGCCCGGCCGATCTGAAGGGCAAGTCGGTGGGCGTGCTGTCCTTCCAGGACACCACCTATTACAACCTGCTGGGGGTCCTGGCCTCGGCCGGGCTGAGCAAGGACGATGTCGACATCCAGGCGGTGGGTCCGGGCGGGATCATCCAGCTGAGCATCGCCGGCAACCTGCAGGCGATGTCGGGCGTGCCGGAGTGGATCGCGGCGATCCAGGGCGCCGGCGTCGAGATGGGCCAGATGCCCGTCGACGAGGTGTTCCCGGCCATGGCGCAGGCGATCATCGCCTCGGACAAGACCATCGCCGAGCGTCCCGAGGTGGTGCGCGG
>JAGRMU010000435.1 GCA_020441165.1 Sedimentitalea sp. | reverse complement strand
CCCGCATCAGCGCGTCAAGCTCGGCCTCGGCCGCGACGCCATCGAACTCGCGGGGCGCCTGCCGCGCCGCCAGCGCCGCCTCGGCCCGCGCCTGCGCGGCCGGGCCCATGCGACCCGCCGCCTCGGCGACCTCTTCGCGCTCCGCCAGCGTCCCGTTGCAGTGCAGCACCACGTCGCATCCCGCCTCGAGCGCGGCGCGGCTGAGACCCGCGAGGCTTCCCGAGAGCGCCTTCATCGAGATGTCGTCGGTCATGATCAGCCCGCCGAAGCCGATCTGCTCGCGGATCAGCGTCATCACCTTGGGCGAGATCGTGGCCGGCGCCGGGTCGATGGCGTCATAGACCAGATGCGCGGTCATCCCCATCGGCAGATCGCTCAGCGCCCGGAACGGCGCGAAATCTGTCTCCGCCAGGTCCTCGGCGACAGCAGCGACATGGGGCAGGTCGACATGGCTGTCCTGCGTGGCGCGGCCATGGCCGGGAATGTGCTTGAGCACCGGCAGCACCCCGCCGTCGAGAAGCCCCTGCGCCACCGCGCGGCCCAGCCGGGCCACGCCGGCCGGATCGCTGCCATAGCAACGGTTCTTCAGGAAGCCGTGGGTCTCGGGCCCTGCCAGATCGACCATCGGCGCGCAGTTGCTGTCGAGCCCGAGGTCGCGCAGCTCCGCCGCGATCAGCCGATAGCGCAGGTACATCGCCCGCTCGGCCCCGTCTCCCGCTGCGCGCACATGATCGAGCGGCGGCAGCCAGTCGCGGGCCAGCGGCGGGCGCAGGCGCTGCACCCGCCCGCCCTCCTGGTCGATGGTGATCACCGCTTCGCGCCCGACCGCCTCGCGCAACTCGGCGCAGAGAGCAAGGACCTGGTCGGGGCTCTCGATGTTGCGGGCAAAGAGGATGAACCCGAAGGGATCGGCGGCGCGGAAGAACGCCTTTTCCTCGGCGCTCAGCCGCGGGCCGGCGGCATCAAGGATCGTGGCGCCGAACGTCACCGCACGACGACCGGGATGCAATCGGCGCCCTCGGCGACGAAGGCCGAACAGAAGCGGCGCGCGTCGCTCAGATCGTCGAAGCCCATGGCGCGCAGGCGATAGAATTCCTTGCCGCCGGTGCTGGCCTTCTGGATGACGCGCCGCTTGTCGGCGAGGTAATCGGCAAACTGACCGTTCAGCCGGTCCCAGTCCGCCCGCGCCAGCTCGGCGCTGTCATAGGCGCCCAGCTGCGCCAGCTTGGTGCCGGTGGGCAGGCTGTCCGGATCGACATCCAGCGGACCTTGCGCCGTCGGGGCAGCGGCGGCGACCACCACCCGCGCGCCTTCTGCCGGCCGCAATTTCGGGCGCGGGGAATAGTGCGGTCCCGGGCCGGTCAGCACTGCCGGTTCCGCCTGCGGCAGATCGCCGGTCTCGAGCGTTGCTGCCCGGGTGGTCTCTTCGAGATCGTCCAGGCTCTCCGCCCCGGCCTCGGCACCCGTCTGCTCCGGCACGTCCTCGCCGGTGAGCAGCTGCCGGATCAGATCGTCCACCGCGCCCGCCTCGAAGGTCGCGACCGCCTCGGGGTCGGCCTCGGGTTCGGTCTCGGACGCTGCGGGCGGCTCGGCGCTGGCCGCCGGTTCGGGCGGCGCGGCGGCAAGCTCGGGCATCGGCGCGTCCTCCTCGGCCAGATCGACCGGGCTCGGGGCCAGAAGCAGCTGGTCCGCGGTCGGCGCCGCCGACCCTTCGGCGGCCACCGCGTTCACCGCCAGGCCCTGATGGTCGGCGGGTTGCCCGCCGGGATCCTCGGGCTGCATCCGGATCGGACCCTGCGCGGCGCGCACCACCGGCACACCGCTCACATCGCGCACCACCAGCCGGTAGCCCCAGAGCCCGACACCGGCGATCAGCGCCAGCGAGGCCACCGCCCCCAGAAGATTGATCGCCTTGCCGAAGGCGCCGCGCCCTTTTCGCGCCCCTGCATGCCCCTCGGACTCGTCCTCGGCGCTGCCCGTCCGCGGGCCGTCGAATTCTGCCATCTCCGCCTCACTGCCCTTCTGCATCGCCGCGAAACGGGCGTGCCCTGGGTTGCCGTCTGTGCCTCGGTCCGGCGATCTGGCGGGTTTGTCACCGCATTTCTTGTGCCGGAGTGACCCCGAGAATACCAAGACCTGCGGAAATGACAACGGAAACGGCCCGGGCAAGCGCGGTTTTCGCCTGGCTGGTGGCCGCGTCGCCCTCCTGCAGGAAGCGCAGCCCGGGGATCTCGTTGCCGCGATTCCACAGGGCATGGAACTCGCCGGCCAGCTCGTAGAGATAGAAGGCGACGCGGTGCGGCTCGTGGGCGCGGGCGGCGACCTCGACCAGGCGCGGCCATTCGGCCAGCTTGCGGGCCAGGGCCAGTTCGGCCTCGTGATCCAGCCGCAACAGATCGGCCCGCAGCAGCGTGGCATCGTCCACCGCGATCCCCGCCTCGGCGGCGCGGCGCAGAAGGCTCATCACCCGCGCATGGGCATATTGCACGTAGAAGACCGGGTTCTCGCGGCTCTGCTCCAGCACCTTGTCGAAATCGAAATCGAGCGGTGCGTCGTTCTTGCGGGTCAGCATGACGAAGCGGGTGACGTCCGGGCCGACCTGGTCGACCACGTCGCGCAGCGTGACGAAATTGCCGGCCCGCTTGGACATCTTGAAGGGCTCGCCGTTCTTGAAGAGGCGCACCAGCTGGGTCAGCTTGATGTCGAGCGGCACCTTGCCCCCGGAGAGCGCCGAGACCGCCGCCTTCATCCGCTTGACATAGCCGCCGTGATCGGCGCCGAACACATCAATAAGCGCGTCGAAGCCCCTGGAAAGCTTGTCGTAATGATAGGCGATATCGGGCGCGAAATAGGTCCAGCCACCATCGGACTTGCGGATCGGGCGAT
>JAGRMU010000434.1 GCA_020441165.1 Sedimentitalea sp. | reverse complement strand
ATTAGACGCAACGTGCTCTAACGAGTGCCGCGCGAACCCCCACCCCCCCCCGTCAAGACCTCAGCAACCGGGCCGCACGCCCCGTTAATCCTCGCCCGACACCGATCCCGACACCGACGCGATACCGACGCAATACCGACGTGATACCGACACCGCAAAACCGCCCCATCGCCCTTGTTAACAAGGCCGCGCGGTGAGTCGTCCCTAGTCGGGCCGAAATCCTTAAAACACCGACCAGTCCATCGCCCGCGCCAGCCGCTCCAGCGCCTCGGTCCCCAGCTTGGAATTGCCATAGCGGTTCAGCCCCGGCGACCACACCGCCACCGAGGCGACGCCCGGCACGATCCCTAGGATGCCGCCTCCGACCCCGCTCTTGGCCGGGATGCCCACGCGGTAGGCGAAATCGCCCGACCCGTCGTAATGCCCGCAGGTCAGCATCAGCGCGTTCAGCCGCCGGATCCGCTGGGTCGAGATCAGCCGCGGCCCGGCCGGCGGCCCGATCAGGAACCGCCCCGCCAGCGCCAGCTGCCGCGCCGTCATCTCGATGGCGCATTGGTGGAAATAGGTGCCCAGCGTCTTCTCGGGCGGGTTCTTCAGGTTTTCGCAGGAGGCCAGGAAATGCGCCAGCGAGAAGTTGCGATGCCCGTGCCGCGTCTCGGACTGCGCCACGGCGCGGTTGATGTGGATGTCCTCGTCGCCGGCCGCGGCGCGCACGAACTGGACGATCTCCGACAGCGCATGGCGCGGCTCGCGCCCCGCGAGGATCTCGTCGGTCACCACGATGGCGCCGGCATTTATGAAGGGATTCCGGGGCCTTCCGCCCTCGTGCTCGAGCTGGATGATCGAGTTGAAGGCGCTGCCCGACGGCTCGCGCCCGACCCGCGCCCAGAGCTGGTCGCCCGAGCGCCCCAGCGCGATCGCCAGAGCGAAGACCTTGGTGACGCTCTGCAGCGAGAAGCTTTGCCCGGCCTCCCCCGCCGCGCAGAGCGCACCATCGGCCGTCGCCACCGCGATGGCGAACTGCCGCTTCGGCACGCGCGCCAGCTCGGGGATATAGGCCGCCACCTCGCCCCAGTCCTCGGCCGCGCGGATCTCGGCATCGATCCGGTCCAGCTCCGCCTGCAGATCCGCCATTCCCCCGCGCTCCCGCCTCCTCGTCCCGCTGGTTGTCTCACGCGCCCTGCGGCGGGGCAACAGCCGGTCTTGTGGCGGCGGCGCGATATGCCCATTGTCGCGGCATCAGACAAGGCGGAGGGGCGCGATGATTCCGGCGCGGGGCTATGACGGGATGCGGGTGGCGGTTCTGGGCCTCGGCCGCTCGGGCCTCGCCGCCGCGCGCTCCCTGCGCGCCGGCGGTGCCGAGCCGCTGCCCTGGGACGACAGCCCCGCCGCCCGCGCCGCCGCCGAGGCCGAGGGCTTCGCCTGCACCGACCTGCACCGCGCCGGCGCCTTCGACGGGGTGGCGGCGCTGGTGGTCTCGCCGGGCATTCCGCATCTCTATCCCGCCCCGAACCCGGTCATCGCCGCGGCGCTCGAGGCCGGGGTGCCGGTGGACAACGACATCGGCCTCTTCTTCCGCTCGCTGGCCACCCCCGCCTGGGACGGGTTCGACAGCGCGCCGAAAGTGGTGGCGGTGACCGGCTCGAACGGCAAGTCCACGACCGCGGCGCTGGTCCACCACATCCTCGTGCAGGCCGGCAAACCCGCGCAACTGGCGGGCAATATCGGCCGCGGCGTGCTCGACATCGATCCGCCCGGCAGCGGCGCCGCGGTGGTGCTGGAGCTCAGCAGCTACCAGACCGATCTGGCGCGCGCGCTGACCCCCGACGTGGCGGTCTTCACCAACCTCTCGCCCGACCATCTCGACCGCCATGGCGGGCGCGGCGGCTATTTCGCCGCCAAGCGCCGGCTCTTCGCCGAGGGCGGGCCGGACCGGGCGGTGATCGGAGTCGACGAGATCGAGGGCGCCTTCCTGGCCGGGCAGCTCGCCGAGGCGCCGGGCGACGACCGGGTGATCCGGGTCTCGGTCACCCGCAAGCTGACCGGCCCGGGCTGGCAGGTCTTCGCCCGCAAGGGGTTCCTCGCCGAACACCGCAAGGGCCGCCAGGCCGCCGCCATCGACCTGCGCGGCATCACCGGCCTGCCCGGGGCCCACAACCACCAGAACGCCTGTGCCGCCTATGGCGCCTGCCGGGCGCTGGGGCTGGCGCCGCGCCAGATCGAGGCGGGGCTGCGCAGCTATCCCGGCCTGCCGCATCGCAGCCAGGTCGTCGCCGAGGCGGGCGGCATCACCTTCGTCAACGACAGCAAGGCCACCAATGTCGACAGCGCCGCCAAGGCGCTCGGCGCCTTCCCCCGCATCCGCTGGATCTGCGGCGGCCTGGAGAAGGAGGGCGGGCTGGCCGGCCTCGCCGGGGCCACCGGTTCGGTGGTCAAGGCCTATGTGATCGGCCGCGAGGCCGCCGGCTTCGCCCTGCAGCTCGATGTCGAGGCCGAGATCTGCACCCACATGGCCGAGGCCGTGGCCCGCGCCATGGCCGAGGCGCAGCCCGGCGACACGGTGCTGCTGGCCCCGGCCGCGGCCAGCTTCGACCAGTACGACAATTTCGAGCAGCGCGGCGCGGATTTCATGGCCGAGGTGCGCAAACGCCTCGCCCTCTGACCGCCCCCCCGGGTTTCTTTGTGGTCCAAATACTCCGGGGTCCGGGGCGGAGCCCCGGTCAGCCCTCCCGGAGCCGCGCGGCGATGGCGCGCCCCGCCGCCACCCCCGAGGACCAGGCCCACTGGAAATTGTAGCCGCCCAGCCATCCGGTGACGTCCACCGCCTCGCCGATGGCATAAAGCCCCGGCACAGCTCGCGCCTCCATCGTCGTCGATGACAGCCCACCTGTGTCGATGCCGCCCAGCGTCACCTCGGCGGTGCGATACCCTTCCGTCCCCGAGGGCGTCAAACGCCAGTCCGCGAGCGCCGCGCAGAGCGCCTGCAGGCTGGCATCGGAGCGGTCCGCCAGCTTGCCCGCCATCGGCATCTCGCCGGCCAGCCGCTCAACCAGCCGCACCGGCAGGTGCCGGGCCAGCTCGGTGGTCACGAGGGGTCGCCCGGCGCGGGCCCGCTGCGCCCTCAGCCGCTCGAAGAGATCCAGTCCCGGGACCAGGTCCAGCGAGATTTCCTCGCCCTCGCGCCAGTAGGAGCTCAGCTGCAGCACCGCCGGCCCGGAGAGCCCGCGATGGGTGAAAAGCAACGCCTCGTCGAACGACGCGCGCGCATTCGACAGCCGCACCGGCACCGACACGCCGGCCAGCGCCGTGAAGCGACCCTCGGGGAAGGTGAAGGGCACCAGCGCAGGCCGCGTCTCCGTCACCGCCAGCCCGAACTGCCGGGCGATCTCGTAGGCGAGGCCGGTCGCCCCCATCTTCGGGATCGACCGGCCGCCCGTCGCCAGCACCAGGCTGCGGCACCTCACCTCGTGCCGCACTCCCTCGCGCTCCAGTGCCAGGGCGAATCCGCCGGGCACATTTCGCAGATCGGCAAGCCGCGTCTGCACCCACAGCTCCGCCCCCGCCGCCGCCATCTCGCCGCGCAGCATCGCGATCACCTGCCGCGCCGAGCCGTCGCAGAAGAGCTGCCCCAGGGTCTTCTCGTGCCAGGAGATGCCGTGCCGCCCGATCAGGTCGAGGAAATCCCATTGCGTGTAGCGCGCCAGCGCCGACTTGGCGAAATGCGGGTTGCCCGAGAGGAAATTCTCCGGGCCGGTGCCGAGATTGGTGAAATTGCAGCGCCCGCCGCCCGAGATGCGGATCTTCTCGCCCGGGCTCTTCGCATGATCGATCACCAGCACCCCCGGCCCGGCATGGGCGGCGCACATCATGCCGGCGGCCCCGGCGCCCAGGATGACGGTCTGGAACTCCATTCCAGCCGGTTGGCGCGATTTGCGCCCCGAGACAAGAGGAAGACGCTGGCCTGACGGGGATTTTGCCTGTATCGTGCGCCCATGAGACCCCGAGAACGGGGCGCATCGAGGCAGAAAAAGAGCATACCCCATGACTGAGATGGTCTATGGCGCGGTCCCCGAACGGGGCGGCGAGCCGATTCTCCCCAAGTGGTGGCGGACCCTCGACAAGTGGTCGATGTCCTGCGTGCTGATCCTTTTCCTGATCGGGCTGCTGCTGGGCCTGGCCGCCTCGCCGCCGCTGGCCGCGCGCAACGGGCTCGAGCCCTTCCACTACGTGCAGCGCCAGGCGGCTTTCGGGGGGCTGGCGCTGATCGCCATGGCGCTGACCTCGATGATGTCGCCGACCCTGGTGCGGCGCCTTGCGATCATCGGTTTCCTGATCTCCTTCGTGGCGCTGGCCTTCCTGCCGGTCTTCGGCACCGATTTCGGCAAGGGCGCGGTGCGCTGGTACAGCCTCGGCGTGGCCAGCGTGCAGCCCTCGGAATTCCTCAAGCCGGGTTTCATCGTCGCCGCCGCCTGGATGCTGGCGGCCAGCCAGCAGTTGGGCGGCCCCCCGGGCACCGCCTGGTCCTTCTCGCTCTGCATCGCCATCGTGCTGATGCTGGCGCTGCAGCCCGATTTCGGCCAGGCCTGCCTGGTGCTCTTTGGCTGGGGGGTGATGTACTTCGTCGCCGGCGCGCCGATGTTCCTGCTGGTGGCGATGGCCGGCCTGGTGGTGCTGGGCGGCTCCATGGCCTATTCCCATTCCGAGCATTTCGCCCGCCGCATCGACGGGTTTCTCTCCCCCGATGTCGATCCCACCACCCAGCTCGGCTATGCCACCAACGCCATCCGCGAGGGCGGGCTTTTCGGCGTCGGCGTCGGCGAGGGGCAGGTGAAATGGTCGCTCCCCGATGCCCATACCGATTTCATCGTCGCGGTGGCCGCCGAGGAATACGGGCTGGTGCTGGTGCTGATCATCATCGCCCTCTACACGCTGATCGTGGTGCGCTCGCTGCTGCGCCTGATGCGCGAGCGCGATCCCTTCATCCGCCTCGCCGGCACCGGCCTTGCCTGCATCTTCGGGGTGCAGGCGATGATCAACATGGGGGTGGCGGTGCGGCTGCTGCCCGCCAAGGGCATGACGCTGCCCTTCGTCAGCTACGGCGGCTCGTCGCTGATCGCGGGCGGCATCGCGCTGGGGATGCTGCTGGCGCTGACCCGGACCCGCCCGCAGGGCGAGCTGGGCGATCTGCTGCGCGGTCCGCTGCGATGAGCCAGCCCTTGCTGCAGATCGCCGCGGGCGGCACGGGCGGGCACATGTTCCCGGCCCAGGCGCTGGCCGAAGCGATGCTGCAGCGCGGCTGGCGGGTGCAACTCTCCACCGATGCGCGCGGCGCGCGCTTCGCGGGCGGTTTTCCCCCCGAGACCGAGATCCGCGAGGTCGCCAGCGCCACCTTCGCGCGCGGCGGCGC
>JAGRMU010000433.1:349-2313 GCA_020441165.1 Sedimentitalea sp. | reverse complement strand
GGTCGCCTCGGGCGAGATCGGGCGCACTCCGATCGTCGCGGCGGCGCAGGATTTCAGCTTCATGGGCGGCTCGATGGGCATGTATGTGGGCAATGCGATCATCGCCGCCGCCGAGGAGGCGGTGAAGCTGAAGCGTCCGCTGATCCTCTTTTCGGCCGCCGGCGGGGCGCGGATGCAGGAGGGCATTCTTAGCCTGATGCAGATGCCGCGCACGACGGTGGCGATCCAGATGCTGAAGGAGGCGGGCCTGCCCTATATCGTGGTGCTGACCCATCCCACCACCGGCGGCGTCACCGCCTCCTACGCGATGCTGGGGGACGTGCATATCGCCGAGCCCAACGCCCTGATCTGCTTTGCCGGCCCGCGGGTGATCGAGCAGACCATCCGCGAGAAGCTGCCCGACGGGTTCCAGCGCGCCGAATACCTGCTGGATCATGGCATGCTCGACCGCGTCACCAAACGCACCGAGATGCGCGAGGAGCTGATTTCGATCACCCGGATGCTGATGGGCCTGCCGCCGGCGGTGCGCGGAGAGCTGCCGCCCCCCGCGCCCGCCTCCGAATCGCCCGCGCCTTCTGCCGATCCGGCGCCGGGCAAGCCCGGTGACAAGAACCGCGCCGCGAGCTAGATCGCGGCCCAACACCCACCCGACTGGAGGGCGCAGACATGGCACGCACACTCGTTCAGTTCGATTTCCCCTATCCCGGCCCCTGGGGCGCCGAGATGGCCCAGGCGATGGACGGGCTGGCCCGCGACATCGCCGGCGAGGAGGGGCTGGTCTGGAAGATCTGGACCGAGAGCCAGGCCGACGGGCTGGCCGGCGGCATCTATGTCTTCGAAAGCCGCGCCGCCGCCGAGGCCTATCGCGACAGGCACGCCGCGCGGCTGGCCGAGTTCGGCATCTCGGACATCCGCGCCAGGCTCTTCGACATGAACGACACGCTGTCGGACATCACCCGCGCGCCGCTCTGACCGGCGCGCGCCCCACGTCTTGCGCCGCCCGCCGGGCGCGCCGTCATCCAGGTCCGCCCATGCCCAACGGTGTCCCCCCGTCCTCGGACGCGATCCTGCAGCGGATGATGGCGCTGCACCCCAAGATCATCGACCTGACGCTGGACCGGGTCTGGCGGCTGCTGGCGGCGCTGGACCATCCCGAGACGCGATTGCCGCCGGTGATCCACATCGCCGGCACCAACGGCAAGGGTTCGACCCTGGCGATGATCCGCGCCGGGATCGAGGGCGCCGGGCGGGTTGCCCATGCCTATACCTCGCCGCATCTGGCGCGGTTTCACGAACGCATCCGGGTGGCGGGCACGCTGATTTCCGAGGCCGATCTGACAGCGGTTCTGGACGAGTGCTATGCCGCCAATGAAGGCGCGCCGATCACCTATTTCGAGATCACCACCTGCGCGGCGTTGCTGGCCTTCGCCCGCACTCCGGCCGACTACACGCTGCTCGAGGTCGGGCTCGGCGGGCGGCTCGATGCGACCAACGTGGTGGCGGCGCCGCGGCTGACGGTGATCACCCCGATCTCGATGGATCACGAGCAGTATCTCGGAGATACGCTGGCGAAGATCGCCGTCGAGAAGGCCGGCATCCTCAAGCGCGGCGTGCCCTGCGTGGTCGGCCCGCAGCCCGAGGAGGCGCTGGAGGCGATCGAGGACGTGGCCGCGCGGATCGGCGCGCCGCTGCTGGTCCATGGCCAGCACTGGAGCGTTGCAGAGGAGCGCGGGCGGCTGGTCTACCAGGACGAGACCGGGCTGCGGGACCTGCCGCTGCCGGTGCTGTTGGGCGCGCACCAGGTGCAGAATGCCGGCGCGGCGCTGGCGGCGCTGCGGCATCTGGGGCTGGGTGACGCCGCCTACGAGGCGGCGATGCGGCGCGCCGAATGGCCGGCGCGGATGCAGCGCCTTTCAGCCGGGCCGCTGGCCGAGGCCGTGCCGGGGGTCGAGCTCTGGCTCGAC
>JAGRMU010000433.1:0-190 GCA_020441165.1 Sedimentitalea sp. | reverse complement strand
TCGATCCCCGGCGAGGCCAATACCCTTGCCGCCGACCAGACCGCGGCGGCGGCCCATGCGGTCGGCATGACCGCCGCGACGGCGCAGAGCGTGCGGGCGGCCCTCACCGCCATCGCCGGGCGCGATCCGCATGCGCGGGTGCTGATCTGCGGCTCGCTCTACCTCGCCGGATCGGTGCTGCGCGAGAACG
>JAGRMU010000432.1 GCA_020441165.1 Sedimentitalea sp. | reverse complement strand
TCGATCTCGGCAAGCTGCCCTTTCCGGTCCTCGAAGGGCAGAGCGTCGGGATCATCCCGCCCGGCACCGATGCCGCCGGCAAGCCGCACCTGCCGCGCCTCTACTCGGTGTCGAGCCCGCGCGACGGCGAGCGGCCCGGCTTCAACAACCTCTCGCTGACCGTCAAGCGCGAGGAGAAGGGCCTCTGCTCGAACTACGTCTGCGATCTGAAGCCCGGCGACACGGTGCGCCTGACCGGGCCTTTCGGCGCCACCTTCCTGCTGCCGTCGGACCCCGCCGCGCATCTGCTGATGATCTGCACCGGCACCGGCTCGGCGCCGTTCCGCGCCTTCACCATGCGCCGCCAGCGGGTGACGCCCTCGGCGCAGGACACGCTGACGCTGGTGTTCGGCGCAAGGCGGCCCGAGGAGCTGCCCTATTTCGGCCCGCTCAAGAAGGTGCCGGACGGGTTCATGCGCAAGGTCTTCGCCTTCTCGCGGCAGGCGGACGCGCCCAAGGCCTATGTGCAGGACAAGCTGCGCGAGGAGGCGCCCCGGGTCGCGGCGCTGCTCGCCGATCCCAAGGGGCACATCTATCTGTGCGGGCTGAAGGCGATGGAGCAGGGGGTGGACGCGGCGCTGGCCGAGATCGCCGCCGATGCCGGGCTCGACTGGCCCGGCCTGCGCGATGCGATGCGCGAGGACGGACGCTATCACGTGGAAACCTACTGAATGCCCCGGAACGGACCGTTCGAACACGAGATCCGCGTGGCCTGGGGCGATTGCGACCCGGCGCGCATCGCCTATACCGCGCGCCTGCCCGCCTTCGCGCTCGATGCCATCGACGCCTGGTGGGAGGCGCATCTGGGCGGCGACGGCTGGTTCCAGCTGAACCTCGACCGCAACATCGGAACGCCCTTCGTGCATCTGAGCTTCGATTTCCGCGCGCCGGTCACCCCGCGCCACCGGCTGATCTGCTCGGTCTGGCCGACGGCGCTGGGGCGCAGCTCGATCAGCTTCCGGGTCGAGGGGCATCAGGACGGGGTGCTGTGTTTCGAGGCCCGCTTCACCTGCGTCTTCGTGGTCGCCGACAAGCTGCGCCCGCAGGAACCGCCCCCCGACATCCGCGCCATCGTCGAGCCGCTGCTGCGGCCCTGAGCGCAGAATAGTGCAGAATGCGCGGGATCGCCTGTTGGCGATTGCGCAAATTCGCGGCGCGTCGTAGGAAATCATGCAGTATTTCACACATGCGAGGCGCGATGAGCGGACCCGCCGATTCTCTTGACCAGACTCGCAGCGCCGCCGCCCTGATCCGCCGCGTCGGCGAGCGGGTGCGCGAGGCGCGCGAGCGCAAGGCCATCCCGCGCCGGGTGCTCTCGGAGATCTCGGGCGTCTCGCCGCGCTACCTGGCGCAGCTCGAGGCCGGCGAGGGCAACATCTCGATCGGGCTGCTGCAGCGGGTGGCGGCGGCGCTGGACACGCCCATCGACGCGCTGATCGGCGAGGCTGCACCGCTGCCGCCCGAGGCGCTGCTGGTGGCCGAGCGCTTCGGCGCCGCCAGCCCCGAGACAAGGGACGAGGTGCTGCGGTTGCTCGACCCGGCGCCGGCCTCGGGCCGACGTGCGCAGCGGATCTGCCTCTTGGGCCTGCGCGGGGCGGGCAAATCCACCCTCGGGGCACTGGCCGCGGCGCGGCTGGGGGTGCCGTTCCTGGAGCTGAACCGCGAGATCGAGGCGCAAAGCGGGATGCCGGTCGAGGAGGTGATGGCGCTCTACGGCCCCGAGGGCTATCGGCGGCTCGAGGCGCAGGCGGTCGACCAGGTGATCGCCGGGCAGGACCGGCTGATCCTCGAGGTCGCGGGCGGCGTCGTCGCCGAGCCCGAGACCTACGGGCGGCTGTTGGCGCGCTTCCACACGGTCTGGATCCGCACCTCGCCCGACGAGCACATGGCCCGCGTCCGCGCCCAGGGCGACGAGCGGCCGATGGCGGGCAATCCCGAGGCGATGGAGCGGCTCAAGTCGCTGCTGACCAGCCGCGAGGCGCTCTATGGCCGCGCGCTGGCGCAGCTCGACACCTCGGGCCGGCGCGTCGGCGAGTCGCTGGAGGCGCTGCTGGCGCTGATCGCCGAGCGGCGCTTCCTGGGCTGAGCGGGGCGGGCGGGCCTGCCGGTGCGCTGCGACAACGGCGCCCGCCGGGACGTCTTGATCGGGGCGCACCCTTCGCCGATCATCCCGCCAACCGTTGCCCGATCCGGGCGCGTGCAATGGAGGCGTACATGCGAGTCACATCGATCCTTTTGTCCACCCTTCTGCTGGCCACGCCGGCGCTCGCCCAGGACGTTCCCGAAGACGGGGCGCTGCCGCTCTCGCTGATCCTGACCATGGTCGAGGCGGACGGGGCGCGGATCGTCTATTCCGCCGACTGGGACCGCCGCGGCTGGGAGGTCGTCTCCTGCCCCGGCCGGACGCGGATCTGCGTCGAGGAGGTCATCGACGCCAAGACCGGCGCGGTGCGCTCGTCGGAGCGCGAGGGCGTGTCGATCCTGCCGCCGGAGGGCGCGCTGGCGGCCTCGGTGATCGCGGGCCAGGTGGAGCAACTGAACCTCGGCCGGATCACCGACCTGGAATTCGACGACCGCCGCTGGGAAGTCGAGGTCCGCAACGGGTTGCGCCGCGCCGAGTTCCGCATCGACCCGATGTCGGGTGCCACGCTGCGCTGCGAAGGCACGCTCTGCCCCTGACCGGCGCGCAGCGGTAGCGGGCGCCGACGCTCGCGCCGGCGTCACAGCGGATCGCGCTGCCAGCCGGGGGCGAATTCGACGCGGCCCAGGCCGGCGAAGCGGGCGAGGCGGGCAAGCTCGGCTTCGAGGCGCCCGGTGCGGGCAGCGGACCAGCGCAGGCCGGGTTCCGGCCAGAGCGCGGTGACCGCGAGGGTTCCGGCGCCGCGCTCGGCCTTCATGTCGATGCGCCCGATCAGCCGGTCGCCTTCGAGGATCGGGAAGACGTAATAGCCGTATCGGCGTTTGGCGGCGGGCACGAAGACCTCGATCCGGTAGTGGAAGCCGAACAGCCGCTCGGCGCGGGCGCGGTCGCGCAGGGCCGGATCGAAGGGGCTGAGCACCCGCATTCGGCCGGGCGGGGCGGGCAGCTCCGCGAGCGTCCCAAGGAGATCCGGGCGCGCGAAGGCGCGGCGGCGTCCGCCCTCGGCGCCCTCCACCTCGATCTCGACGATCTCGCCCCGGCGCTGGCGCTCGGCGCACCAGGCGCGCGCCTCGGGCGCGGTCACGCAGCCCCAGAAGGCGGCGATCTCGCCCGAGGTGGCAAAGCCCAGCCGGTCGAGGGCGGCGGTGCAGAACCAGTCGATGCTGTGTTCGAGATCGGGCGAGGCGGGGCCGGGATGCAGATGCGCCTCGATCGCCCGCTCGGTCAGGTCGTAGCGTTTCTGGAAGCCGTCGCGCCCGATCACGGTCAGCGCGCCGCTGCGCCAGAGATACTCCAGCGCGGTCTTCGACGGGTGCCAGTCCCACCAGCCGCCGCTGCCCTTCGTCTCGCCCTCGCCGAGATCGGCGGAGCAGACCGGCCCGTGATCGCGGATATGGCGCAGCACCGGCTCGAACCGTGCCTCGAAGCCGTTGCGCTGCCAGCTGCGCCAGCGCTCCTTCAGCCGCTCGGCGTCGCGGCGAAAGCGCAGGTGCCAGTGCGGGTAGAACGCCATCGGGATCATCGCCGCGTCATGGGTCCAGTGCTCGAAGAGCGCGCGGTCGTCCTCGTAGAGCCGTTTCAGGTCGGCGGGGCGGAACCGTTGGCGTCGCGAGAAGAGGATCAGGTCATGGGCGCGGGCGAGGGTGTTGATGCTGTCGATCTGCACGAAGCCCAGCCGCCGGATCAGGTCCAGCAGGTCCGCGCCCCGCGCCGGCCCCTGCGGCGCCTCGGCCAGTGCGTGGCGGTCCAGGAACAGTCGCCGCGCGTCGCGATTGCCGAGGACCGGCCGGGTCACGGGCGCTTCAGCGTGTCGCCGAAGCTGATCGTCGGGGTAAGGGTGACGACGCGCTCGGTCTCGCGCGGCGGCTCGGCCAGCCGGTCGCGGATGATCTGCGCGGCGCGGCGCCCGATCTCCAGCCGGCAGGCGTCCATCGTCGCCAGCTGCCGGGGCAGGCCCTTGAGCAGCTCGACCCCGTTGAACCCGGCCAGCCCGATCCGGCCGGGCACGTCGATGCCCCGCTCGAGCAGGTAGAGCAGCCCGCCGGCGCCGATCATGTCGTTGGAGTAATAGAGGAAATCCAGCTCTGGCGAGCGTGCCAGCATGGCCTCGGTCATCTCGCGCCCCTTGACCAGCGCCGAGCCGCCCGAATAGAAGGCGCGGTCCTCGATCTCGATCCCGTGCTTGGCCAGCACCTCGGTGAAGCCCTCGAACCGCTTGCGGGCGCGGTGGTCGAGCGGCATCTTGGTGCCCAGAAAGCCGATATGGCGATAGCCCGCCCTGACGATCGCCTGGGCCATCTCGCGCCCGGCGCGGCGGTGCGAGATGCCGACCATCGCGTCGATCGGGGTGCCGTCGGTGTCCATGATCTCGA
Organism: Sedimentitalea sp.; assembly: GCA_020441165.1. Classification (GTDB taxonomy): domain Bacteria; phylum Pseudomonadota; class Alphaproteobacteria; order Rhodobacterales; family Rhodobacteraceae; genus JAGRMU01. The sequence continues at coordinate 1,637 of JAGRMU010000432.1, read as the reverse complement.
CCACCGGGATGCCGGCGGCGCGCAGCATGGCGCGGGCGGCCTCGGAATGCTCCAGCCCGGCGATGATGACGCCGGAGGGGCGCCAGGACAGCATCTCGTAGAGCACCCGCTCTTCCTTGTCGGGCAGATAGTCGGTGACCCCGACGACGGGCTGCAGCGCGGTCTCCTCGAACACCTGGTTGATGCCGGTGAGCACCTCGGGAAAGACCATGTTGGACAGCGACGGGATGATCACCGCCACCAGGTTGACCCGGCTCGAGGCCAGCGCGCCGGCGATCTTGTTGGGCACGTAGCCGAGCGCCTTGGCGGCGGCCAGCACCTTGGTCCGGGTGGCGTCCGAGACGTCGCCGCGGTTGCGCAGCACCCGGCTGACGGTCATTTCCGACACGCCCGACGCCTCGGAGACGTCGCGCAGGGTGAGGGGCCGTTTCGGCTCGGCAGAGATCTTGGCGTCGGCGGACACGGGCGGGCGGCCCTTTCGATGGCGATCCGGCGGCGAGGTTACCGCCAACACCAGCTTGCGATCAAGGTGGCGGCAAAGGCAATGACATTCGCGTCCGGGCCGGCTAAAGAACGGGGGCGTGGCCTCGTAGCTCAGGGGATAGAGCGGCCGCCTCCTAAGCGGCAGGTCGTAGGTTCGAATCCTACCGGGGTCACCACGCAAGCCATGCGTTTCGCCGCAACCAAGCGCCGAAACCCGCGCGCCTGGCCTCTCTAACGGATTGACCGGGAACGGAAACCCCTGCCCGGCGCGGCGACCGCCTTGACGGTTGATTAATCTTTGGCCGAACCCTATCGTGAGATTCTTGCAGAGGCCCGAGGGCGAACGGGACGCATCCGGTCGCCGCGGCTCGGGGAGCCTGGACTGCGATGCGGGGGGCGTGAAACTGGGAACGTACCGGCGATGCCCTGCCCGATCGGGACCCCTTCGCGAGGCGGGGCGGCCCGCCGGGGCGCCCGCTCGTGTCCAGATGCGCAACGCGACACGGGACCGGCAGCCGACACTGCTGCCGGCCGCCCGAATGATCCGGAAACCAAACTGAGGGAGACCAACACGTGAAGACATTTCGATATCTCGCCCTTGCGGGGGCGATGCTGGCCGGAGGCGCCGCGACGGCGCAGGAGCGGTTCATCACCATCGGCACCGGCGGACAGACCGGGGTCTATTTCGTGGTCGGGCAGTCGATCTGCCGGCTGGTCAACCGCGGCACCGCCGAGCACAACCTGAAATGCACCGCGCCCTCGACCGGCGGGTCGATCGCCAACATCAACGCGATCAAGGCCGGCGACATGGACATGGGCGTCGCCCAGTCCGACTGGCAGTATCACGCCTTCAACGGCACCTCGCAGTTCGAGGGCCAGAAGTTCGACAAGCTGCGGGCGGTGTTCTCTGTCCATGGCGAGCCGTTCACGGTGATCGCCCGCGCCGATGCCGGCATCGCCAGCTTCGACGACCTGAAGGGCAAGCGCGTCAATGTCGGCAACCCAGGCTCGGGCCAGCTGGCCACCATGGAGGTGGTGCTGGACGCCAAGGGCTGGACGATGGGCGACTTCGCCCTCGCCTCCGAGCTCAAGCCCGCCGAACAGGCCGCGGCGCTGGGCGACAACAAGGTCGACGCGATCATCTACACGGTCGG
>JAGRMU010000431.1 GCA_020441165.1 Sedimentitalea sp. | reverse complement strand
TCAAGAAACCGTGCCCCAGCCCACCCCAAGCGCGAGGGGATTACAGCCCCAAGGGCCGAGACTACAGGCTCGGCATGCGAAAGCCTGGCCCACGCCATAGCTGGCGCGCACCATTCCCAATGAAATTGTCCAAGAGAGTTTATGGTGTTGCAGTGCTTGCAGGCGGCGGCACAGGTGCCGTAGCGGCTGCGGGCGCTGGCGGTGCTGCGCTCGGAGCAGCCAGGATAGCTGCATAGTGCTTCAGAACAGCTTCAATGCGTTCCAATAGCTCTTCGAATCCTGGAAAATCCTCGCTACTGGCATTCGCCCGCACGACCGACTCTGCAAAGGCCACTTTGCCGTAATGCGTGTCGTCGCCATGATCCTTCTTTGGATCAAAGGATTTCCCGTTCAGCTTGGTCGCCAGCAGGGCTGGCTGAAACAACTCTTCAATCTCTCGCCGACGGGTTGTTCCACCCTCCGGCACCTTCACGAGATACAGGTTTTCGCCGAGATAGTAGAAAGGGTCGATCGTTGTCGTTGTGATCTTGGTCCCGCCCTTCTTCTCCGCGTTCTTGAAGACCGTCTTGGGGCCATCGTCATTGTCACAGAGGATAATGACGGGGTTGGCCATCGGCTTATGCGCATAGTTCTTCAGGTTGTTTGTGTAACTGGATATTAGTGAGGCTTGCCCGGCAGCGCCGTGGCCGAGGTTCAAGATATCCCGCGACGTGCCGGTGGGCGTTAGGAAATGCACCAGCCGGATCACCTTGCCGTCTTCCTCTTTTCCGAGCAGTGGGAATTTTTTGACCAGTGCGCGGATGGCGCATTGCAGATAGGTGATATCCGAGATTCCTTCGGTCACGATGAGCGGCGCTTTGGGCGCGGCGAAATACTTGTAGAACAGGAACTTGCGGTAGAGGTCTTCCGGCGCGCGCGGCGGATTAAATTCCCCTGCGGCTTTGGCAAGCTTGTTCACCCTTGGCTTGCGGTCGCGGCGCGCCTTGACGAAGTAGATGTGCGATAACGTCCCCTCCAAGGGGTTTAGGTTGTCAGTGGCATCGGCAGGGTCATCGCCCGGCTTGAAATAGAAGCCAGTCTGAAAGAGCGAATTACACATGGCCCGCGCAGCGCGGTAGGGGGCCAACACCCGGCATAGTCT
>JAGRMU010000073.1:1309-8223 GCA_020441165.1 Sedimentitalea sp. | reverse complement strand
CGGGTCTGCGCGATGTCACCGTCCCAGGACCGGCCGACGGTGAGCGTGGCCCGGCCTCCGGAAACCTGAACAAGGCAGCGATGCGACGGTTTCTCGACAAGGTTGACGACCCCCTTGGCGCGCAGAATACCGCGCGGCAGCGTCCCGAGAAGATCGTGAAGCCGCTGCAGGGACAGCGGCGAGGTCGACGTGAAGACGGTGCTCTCGAACGCGGGCACGTCGCAACCATCGCTTCGCCTATCGCCGCTCGCGCCGATCCCCAGCAGTGTTGGCAAGGCAACGGCTGCCTGTCGCGTTTCCACGATCGGCACATGGGCCGAAACCGATCTCACCCATGCGCGCGCCGAGGCATCCGTTCCGGCAAGATCGATCTTGTTCAGCAGGACGAGGCCCGCGCAGGCGACCTGGCGCCGCGCGAGCGAAACGACCTCGGGGCCTGGATGCGCCATGGCTTCGGCGTCCACGACGGCAACCACACCGTCCAACGGCGCATAGTCCCGCAATTCGGGATCGGACAGCGTCTCGACAATCTCGAACGGGTCCGAAACCCCCGAGGCTTCGATCAGGAGTCTGTCCGGCGGATCGGGCCGCCGCAGGACCTTCGTCACCGTGGCAAGAAGCCCCTGGCCGAGGCCGCAGCAGATGCAGCCGTTTTCGAGAGAGATGATTTCTTCCCCCGCGTCCTGCAGAAGTTCGGCGTCGATGTTCACGGCGCCGAAATCATTGACAAGCACGGCAATCCCGAGGCCCTGCGGATCGCTCAGCACATGGGAGAGGAGCGTCGTCTTGCCCGCCCCGAGAAACCCGGTGACAAGGGTGATGGGTACCATCCCCGGGTCACGTCCGGCGCCGGATCGCGCGGCCCGGCAACTGGTCGCCCTGCCGCTTGCCCTCGCGGATGACCGGGGTGCCGTTCACGACAAGGTGCCGCACGCCCGATGACACCTGCGCCGGTGCCACGAAGGTTGCCTGGTCCTCTATCGCGGCGAGATCGAAGACGACGATGTCGGCAACGCCCCGACCTGCAACCGGCCCTTCGTTTTCATCTGCGGCGTGGAGGCCTCGAGGATCTGCGCCGGGATCAGGCTTGTCTTGGCCAGAGCGTCGACGAGCGGAATGGCCTTCCGCTCGCGCACCCAGCCGCTGATGAACCGCGCATAGCACCCTGCCGAGCGCGGATGGGCAAAGGCGCCGTCGGGAAGCGGCCATACATCGCCTTCGACAAGCGACGCGCCGAGACTCCATGGCATGCCGTCCGACGCGATCGCGGCCCCCGGAAAGAGGACCGACCTGTCGAGCAGGCGCCGGTCTTCCGCATCGTCGTCAGGCCGGAGGAAATGCATGACCACCACGGCTCCGGGCTCGGCGGCCTGAAGTTCGTCGATCTTGGCTTGCGTGAGAGGAACGCCGTTCAACTCGAGGCTCGAGGCGTCAGGTGCGCCCCAGCGTTCCAGCCAGTTCCCACGATAGAGTTCGGCGCCGACCGCGGACGACCCCGCGCCGTAGGGATAGGCCTCGACGCTGATCGGCAGACCGCGGTCCTGCGCGCCCTTCAACAGCTCTGCGCAGATCTCGACATCGCGTCCCGCGCTGCTGTTGAGGTGACAGACATGCATGTGCGCGCCGGTCGCCGCCGCCAGCGCGACCAGCTCCTCGAGAGCCTCGAAGGCGCTGAGCGGTTCGATCACGCTGATATAGCGCACATGGGTGAAGGTCGGCACCTCGTGCCGCGCCGCAAGTCGGGCGAGTTCGTGATATTCCTTGCGCCCATAGCCCGGAGCATAACCGGCATTGATCCCGATCCCGATGCCGCCGTCCCGCAGCCCACCTTCGACACGGTCCAGGATGCGTTCAAGCTCTTCGGGGGTGGCGAGCGTGTTCTGCCAGGTGTTCAAGGCAAAGGCTTGCTGGAACCATTGCAACGTGCCGTCAGGCTCGATCCCTTCCTTCTCGGAAATCCGCGCATAGGTCCAGGCGACGGATGCGCCGTAGTTGATCGGGCGGCCTTCGGCGGCCGTCAGATCGTAATAGCGCGAGATCGGCAGCAGCCCGGACTCGAGCTCCAGCGCCGTTGTCACCCCGTCAAAGGCCTGCACCCAGGCGGCGGGAAGCTGCTGACCGTGGGCGTGCAGGTCGATGAACCCCGGCGCCACGATCATCTCCGCGGCATCAAGGGTTTCGGACCCGTCGAGACGGACGTCTGAAATCGCGGCGATGCGACCGCCTTTCAGGCCGACATTGCGAACCGCATCGAAACCGCTTTCCGGGTCGATCACGCGGCCCCCCGCCAGGACGAGGTCATAGGGCCCGTCCTCGTTCGGCCGCATCGTGATCTGCTGACCACGGACCAGCGTCGGTGCCAGGACCGTGCCGGCTGCCCCAAGGGCCAGAACCGCGCGGCGCGACAGGTCTGTTTCGGTCATGACGTTCTCCCTTGAGGTGTTGGCCTCCACAGACCGCTCCGGCGGGATTCCCCCTGTCCTAGTTCGCGAGCAGCGCCAGCACCGACACGGCACCGATCTTGGCCCCCAGCGGAATGGCATCGAGGTCGACGACGAAATTCGGGTTGTGGGCCGAGAACGGAAACAGGCGCCCATCCGCCACGGCGGCCCGAAACGCCGCGGGTTCCGCAATTCCCACGGCCAGGTAAGCCACCTTGACATCGGAATTGTCGCCACGCAGCAGATGCGCGTCCTCGGACCCCGTCGCGGGTGGAAATTCCGTCACCACATTCGCTTCGCCGACAAGCGCTTCCAGGGGACCAACCAGCTGGTCCACCACCTCCGCGTCATTGACGAGCGCCGGCGAATTGCCCTTCATCACGACGGTGGGCATCCGGTCGGGCGGCATTCCGTAGGTCGTCGCGATCCCGTTCGAGATGCCGATGATCGCGTCGATCATCTTCTGTCGGATTTCGGGCGTAAAATAGCGGATGTTGACCTTGACCAGGGCATCCGACGGGATGACGTTGTTGTCGGTTCCGGCCCGGATCGACCCCACGGTGACCACGCCGGTGTCCAGCGGCGGCAGCACCCGCCTCTATGTCCCCTCTCGTGCATTGCTGCGCAATACACTGCCGGGCAATGGATGAAACCACCGCTCCGGCGCTGGATCCGGGCGAGGGCAAGACAAAGACCGGCTATCTCTGGAGCGTGCTGCGCGATGACCGTGGCTGAAACGGTCCCGCGCCGCCCGGCGTGGTGTTCCATTATCGGCCAGGGCGCCGTCACAGGCATGCTAGATTGGCGCTGTCTCTCGATTGCCTGCGGCACAAGCGCCGGCGTGGATATCATCGGTTGGGTTTCTCCGGAGTGTTCCATATCTACGGCAGAATCCTGATCCAGGATTTCCGACCCTTGTGAGCCGGTGCGATGGCCGGTCTGCCGAATGAACAAACCCAGGTGGCGTCTCATGCTCTCGACCTACGTCCAACAACGCTACAGCCTGCTCGCCGTGGCCCTTCTTGCGACACTGATCTTCGGCTATGGGGCGATCACGACCCATTCCGCCTGGATGATCGTGCCCGGCGCGGTTTTCGCGGCCCTGTTCGCTCTCGGTGTATACGATCTGGTGCAGTCCCGGCACGCCGTTCTGCGCAACTATCCGATCATCGGGCATATCCGCTATCTGATGGAGTCGATCCGTCCGGAAATCCGGCAGTACCTCCTTGAAAGCGACCAGGATGAAGAGCCGTTCAGCCGGGAAACCCGCAGTCTGGTCTATCAGCGGGCAAAGGGCGTGGAGGACAAGAAACCCTTCGGCACCTCCGAGCATGTCTATGAGTCCGGCTATGCCTGGGTGACCCATTCGGCCGTGCCAAAACACATCACCGACTACGATTTCCGAACCCGGATTGGCGGCAGCAAATGCACGCAGCCCTATGATGCCTCGATCTACAATATCTCCGCGATGAGCTTTGGCGCGCTTTCTGCAAATGCCATCAAGGCGTTGAATGCCGGTGCAAAGCTCGGTGGGTTTGCCCATGATACCGGCGAAGGCGGGATCAGCACCCATCATCGGCAAGGCGGCGATCTGATCTACCAGGTGGCGTCGGGCTATTTCGGATGCCGCACTGCAGAGGGACGCTTCGATCCCGACAAATTCGCGGCGCAGGCTGCGGACCCGCAGATCAAGATGATCGAGATCAAGCTGAGCCAGGGCGCGAAACCGGGTCACGGCGGCATGCTGCCGGCGTCCAAGATCACCGAGGAGATCGCCACCGCCCGCGGCATCCCGATGGGCCAGGATTGCGTGTCTCCCGCGGCACACAGCGAATTTTCGACCCCGCTTGAATTGATGGATTTCGTGTCCCGTCTGCGGCGTCTCTCGGGCGGAAAGCCCGTGGGTCTCAAGCTGTGCATCGGCCATCGCCGCGAGTTCATGTGCATGGTCAAGGCGATGCTCGAAACCGGGATCGCACCTGATTTCATCGTTGTCGACGGTGCCGAAGGCGGCACCGGCTCCGCACCGCTTGAATTCGCGAACCGGGTCGGCATGCCGATGCTCGAGGGGCTGCATTTCGTGCACAACTCGCTTCGCGGCGCCGGGTTGCGCAGCGAGGTTCGTATCGGCGCCGCCGGCAAGATCGTCACGGCGTTCGACCTGGCGCGCGCCCTCGCGCTCGGCGCGGACTGGTGCAACTCGGCCCGCGGGTTCATGTTCTCGATCGGCTGCATCCAGGCCCAGGCCTGCCATACCAACAAGTGCCCGGTCGGCATTGCGACGCAGGACAAGCTGCGCCAGCGCGCGCTCGACCCTGGCGACAAGAGCACGCGGGTCGCGCGCTTCCACCGCAACACGCTGAAGGCTCTGGGTGAAATCGCCGGCGCGGCCGGCCTGGAAAATCCGGGGGATTTCCTGCCCTATCACTTCATGTTCCGCCAGAAGGATGGAGCGTTTCGCGACGGCAACGAAGTCTACGCCTACCTGCCGGATGGGTTTCTGGTGGCGGGGGAACGGCACCCGGACCTGCGCGACTGGTACGGTCGCTGGAACCGCGCCGCCGCCGACAGCTTTGCACCCAAGGAAATCCCGCACGGACCCTACAGCATCGCCGCTCAATGACCTCGCCATCAGCTCTGCGCAATATGCTCGCGACAGATCGGGCAAGGCATTTTCGAGGCGAGGAGGTTGAAACGGGAATACTTCGTTCAGAAGATCATTGACGGCGCCATTTTGCATAGTGATTGTTCGACGGGAAAAAGCCGTGGTCGGTCTCGAATGCACGCCTGAGCTCGCGGTGAATCGCGGGCGGGTCCGGCTGGGCTTCGACGAGACGGCTCGGACCGCCGATCGGGTGGAACAGCAGCGCCTCCAGCGCAGCGTCCATCATCTCCGCCGCAAGCGGCCAGCTCAGCCCGGCACGCTCGACCCGCTTGAGATAATCGCTCGCCGTGCCCTGTCCGACGCCAAGGCTCGCCGCGATCTTCCGTATCGACAAGCCGTCGGCATGCAGCCGCAGCGCTTTTCTGATCTTCCGCATCGTCAGTCTCTTCGTGGGGCCGCCCGCTCTCCTCGAAAGAGCAAGCGCAACCCGCCACAGGACTGCCCGGCAGCGTCAGATCCTCACCCCCGGCAAGGTGACCGGATACTCCGGAATCCGTGACCGGATGAGATTGAAATGGGTGACCGGATCAAATCGGAATCTCCGACCGGATCATCCCGGAATGCGCGCACTCCCCCGACGCGACGGCGCTGGACTTCCTGCATACCCTGCCGCGGGCGGTGTTCTGGGCGGCGCTCGTCGCCTGGGCGCTGCCCTTTTTTGGGCTATCTCGCGGCGCTCCTCCCCGCCCGGCCGGCCCGAGGCTGACGCCGCGCCTCCCCCTGCACGTCCGGCGCCGGCGCGAAAGGACGGGACTTTGCCGCCCGGCGCGCTACACTCGACCCTAGGGCCGGGGCGACTCGCCCGGCCGCACCCTTGCGCGGCGGCGGACCATGACCGACAGACCGAAACTTGCCTTCCACGTCCCCGAGCCGGCCCTGCGGCCAGGGGACGAACCGGATTTTTCGCATGTCGCGATCCCTCAGGCCGGATCGGTGCGCCGTCCCAAGGTCGACGAACGCCCCGAGGCGATGCGCGATCTGGCCTTCTCGATCATCCGCGTGCTGAACCGCGAGGGTGAGGCGGTCGGCCCCTGGGCCGGCAGCCTCGGCCCCGACGAGCTGGCGGCGGGGCTGCGCCACATGATGACGCTGCGCGCCTTCGACGCGCGGATGCTGACCGCGCAGCGCCAGGGCAAGACCTCGTTCTACATGCAGCACCTCGGCGAGGAGGCGATCTCCTGCGCCTTCCGCAAGGCGCTCGACGACGGCGACATGAACTTTCCCACCTACCGCCAGGCGGGGCTGCTGATCGCCTCGGGCTATCCGATGTCGCAGATGATGAACCAGATCTATTCCAACGAGGGCGACCCGCTGAAGGGCCGCCAGCTGCCGGTGCTCTATTCGTCGAAAGAGCACGGCTTCTTCTCGGTCTCGGGCAACCTGGCGACGCAGTACATCCAGGCGGTGGGCTGGGCGATGGCCTCGGCGATCTCCGGCGACCGGCGCATCGCCGCGGCCTGGATCGGCGACGGGTCCACCGCCGAAAGCGATTTCCACGCCGCGCTGGTCTTCGCCTCGACCTACAAGGCGCCGGTGATCCTCAACATCGTCAACAACCAGTGGGCGATCTCGACCTTCCAGGGCATCGCCGTCGGCGAGGCCGGTACCCTGGCGGCGCGCGGCCACGGCTTCGGCATCCCGGCGCTGCGAGTGGACGGCAACGACTATCCGGCGGTGCATGCGGTGGCGAAATGGGCCGCCGACCGGGCCCGGCGCAACCTCGGCCCGACCGTGATCGAGCATGTCACCTACCGCGCCGGCGGCCATTCGACCTCGGACGATCCCAGCGCCTACCGCCCCAAGGCCGA